>DSDB01000139.1 GCA_011057845.1 Phycisphaerales bacterium
CGCCTCCTGCAAGCGCACGTCCAGCGATTGGAGCATGCCTGACAACCGCAGTTGTCTCAGGGCCGTTTGCGTCGATGAATTCATAATCGTCTTCTCCTTCATAAAACCTGGGTCTCTTGCAATGCTCCCGTGCCGAACGATGCCTGGACGAGGGCCCCATAGTCCGACATCGGCCGGATGATCGGATGCTCATCGAGGAACTCGAACTGTTCCTGCTTGGGACCATCCCGCTGAAGCAATTGGCGAATCGTCCTGAGCCGAACCGCCCCGTACGTCAGGGCAACCTCACAGGCGTGGTCGATCTCCTCTCGCGAGTGTCTGTGCGTCAGAGCCAGCAATCCGATCAGGACCCGAACGCCTTCGATGCCCCGTACATCGAGCATCTGGCGGGCCCACTGCTCGGCGTGCGAACCCACCAGGGCCGTGCGGCGCAGCAGCGAGACCGTCCCTTGCTCGACCTGCGAGATCTTCTTGGCGTGCAGGTGCTGATCCTGCGTCTGGAAGGTCCCCGGCTCGACCTGGACGTGCACCGCGATCGATTCCATTTTGCTGTTGAACACACGCACCAGATGACCGTCCCAACGGACCCACACCTGACGACCCGTATACTCCGGCGGCACCGAATAGTACGCCTTGGCCACCTCGATGTGACCGTCCCGGTGCACCGAGCGGCGGCCCTCCTCGAAGCTGGGGAACCGGCCCGCAGGCAACGGGGTCAGATGAGGCTTCTCCTGCCCGAACAGCAGATGGACCTGCTTGCGGGTCGTGCCATGGATGCGGGTGTCGGCGATCCGGGCCTCCCAATCGAGCAGATGCTGATTCTCCTCGGCCAGAGAGCCGAACGTGCGGCCCTTGAGGGCATTGCTCTGGACGTAATCGATCCCCTTTTCGACCTTGCCCTTGTGACGGGGCATCCGCGGCTTCGTCGGCAGGATCACCGTCCCGTAGTGCTGACAGAACGACTGGATCTTCGGATGCACATCCGGATCGTACCAGTCGGCCCGGCTGACCGCCGCCCTGAGATTGTCGATCACCAGCGTCTGCGGGACCCCGCCGAAGTACCAGAAGGCGTTCTCCAGGCAGCGAAGGAAGTTCTCCGTCGTCTGGTGGTAGACCACCTCGCTGTACGCCTTCCGCGAGAAACTCAGCACCACCCGAAAGACATACGGTCGCCGACGCCTGCCATCCGCCCGCAGGATCAGGGCCCCGGTCCCGAAGTCCACCTGCGCCTGCTCACCCGGCAGGACCTCCAGCCGCCGAAACGGCAGCGGCCGGCCCTGGTCCAGACGCCGGAGGAACCGCCGAACGCTGGAGTAACTGGCGGCAAAGCCATGGGACTCCACGAGGTCCTGATAGATCCGCTGGCCGCTGAGCCCCTGCCCAAGCTTCGCCTCGATGACCGCACGAAACGGCTCACAGTGGCTCTCGGGGCCGGGGATCGGGTTCTCTGCCGCCGACCCAGCCGCAGCAGACCCGGAGACCGCATTACTGGCTGGTTCTGGCCCGGGGATCGCCTCAGGGGCAGCCTCCGACCCGGGGATCGGGTTCGTGGCTGGTTTTGAATCTCCCGGCCCAGAATGGACGTACCGAGCCACCGTCTCGCGGTCGATCCCCAACTCCTGGGCGATCCGCCGCTGGGACCAGCCCAGCCGCGCCAGCGTCAATATTCCATGTGCTACAGCCATCTTGAGTTGGTTTGCCATACCGAACCTCCCGAAACCGTAACAGAATCGATTTCGAGAAGTCATTACAGCAAACCGTCGGCTCCTCAAAGTGGCTGGTTTTCAACCCGATCCGACTGGCTGGGTTTACCCGATCCTTGACA
>DSDB01000047.1 GCA_011057845.1 Phycisphaerales bacterium
ATGCCGATGCCGCCGGCGCTGACCTCGTTCTGGAACTGGATGATGACCTTGTCGGGCCTCCGCACATCGATATAGGTGATTCGTTCGGTGTTCACGTACTTGCCGTCGCCTACGTATAGCAGCTTCATATTCACTCCTGTGTTCGTATTACGCCGGTCATGGTGGGGCAGGGCCCACGTTACTGGCTTCCCGCCTGCGCGGGAATGACAAAGAAGGCCGCGGGAATGACAAAGAAAGGCGGTGCTACACCACCACGAAGGCACTCAGGCACCAACCGCCGCCGTTGTTCTGCCCTTCGTGCCTTTGTGCCTTCGTGGTCAAACCTCCAACCTCAAAGCGGCATAAAGGGCGGTGGCCAAGGCTTCGCTTGCGGCATCCCTGCGCCTGGTCTATAATTATTGCGTCGAGGAAAACACCGCCCTCGACGCAATAATTACATACACAGGAGCACTACATGGATGCAAGCATCTTCAAGGCGTATGACATCAGGGGCATCTATCCGGACCAGGTGGACGAGGAGGCCGCATGGAAGATCGGCTACGCATCGGCCCAGTTTCTGCGTTCGATGCTGACCGGTTACCAGCGGGGCCTGGCGGCCGCCCAGGCGGTCTGCGTCGGCCGCGATATGCGGACCCACAGCCCGGCGTTGGCCGAGGCCCTGATCGCCGGAATGAACGCCAGCGGGGCCAATGTCATCGATATCGGCCAGATCGACACCCCCCAGATTTACTTCGCCATCAACCACCTGGGCACCTGCGGCGGCGTGCAGGTGACCGCCAGCCACAACCCGGCGAAGTACAACGGCTTCAAAATCTCCGGCCTGGAGGCCAAGCCCATCGGCGTCGATACGGGCCTGCGCGACATCCGGCACATCGCCACCGCCCTGCTGCACACCAAGGGCAACCCCGTCGGCACGGTCGAGCGGCAGGACCTCTGGGATGCGTACCGCGGGCACGTGCTCAAGTTCCTGCGTCCCAACCCGCGGAATCTCAAGATCGCCGTCGACGCCTCCAACGGCATGGCGGGCAAGGCCGTGCCGAAACTGTTCGCCGATGTGCCCGTAGAGATCATCCCCTTGAACTTCAGGCACGATGGCTCGTTCAAGCACGAGCCCAACCCGCTGGTCGAGAAGAACCTCGAAGAACTCAAGGAGACCGTGCGCAAGAAACACTGCGACCTGGGCATCTGCTTCGATGGGGATGCCGACCGGATGATGATGGTCGACCAGACCGGCCAGACCATCGGCTGCGACCTGATGACGGCCCTGATGGCCCCGTACTTCCTCGCGGTGCGGCCGAAGTCCACTGTGGTCTACGACCTGCGGTCGAGCCGGGTGGTGGCCGAGGAGATCATCGCCGCCGGCGGCACGCCGCGACGCGAGCGGGTCGGCCATGCCTACATGAAGAAGGCCCTGCGGGATTCGCACGGCGTCTTCGGCGGCGAGTTGTCGGGGCATTTCTACTACGCGGACAACTTCTTCGCCGACTCGGCCGTCATTACGATGGTGCACGTGCTCAACATCATCAGCGCCGCCGACAAGCCCATCAGCGAGTTGATCGAGCCGCTGCGGCGGTACCATTCCAGCGGCGAGATGAACTTCGAGGTCGATGACAAGAAAACGATCATGGAGCAGCTCGCGCGCCGCTACGCCGATGCCCAGATCGACCACCTCGACGGCGTGACCATCGGCTACAAGCAGTGGTGGTTCAATTGCCGCCCGTCGAATACCGAGCCGCTGCTGCGGCTCAATATCGAGGCCCAGACCGCCGACTTGCTCGCCGAGAAGCTGGCCGAGCTGGAAAAGCACCTGGGCAAGCCCGTC
>DSDB01000355.1 GCA_011057845.1 Phycisphaerales bacterium
CAAGGGCACGAAAAAGCCCAAGTCCAGTGACAAAAAGAAAACCGAGGACTGAAATAATCCGATGAGAAGCCTGTCCGACCGTCGCCTGGGCCGGACGAATACTATCCAGGATTCATGGCATAGGGATACACGATGTTTGAAGAGACTTCCGCAAAGAGGATTATCGGACCATTGAGCAATGTCTTCGAGGCGGGGATAGACCCGGCTTGCGGAGCCAGCGCCCAGTATGGGGCGCCCGGCCCGTATCAGCGCTACCGTCAGATGAGCCTCGACGATATGCTGTTGGACAACCGGATCGTCTTCCTGATCGGTGAAATATCCTACGGCAGGGCCGCCGAGGTCATCATGAAGATGCTGTACTTGGACAACCAGAAACGGGGCAGTGAGATCAGTCTTTACATCAACTCCCCCGGCGGCAGCGTAAACGACACGATGGCGATTTACGATACGATGCGGTTCGTGGGTTCGCCGATTGCCACATATTGCATTGGGCGGGCCCAGTCCGGGGCCGCGGTCATACTGGCGGCGGGCAAAAAAGGCGGCCGGTTCGCCCTGCCACACGCCAAGATCATGCTGCACCAGCCCTGGGGCGGCGTCTCCGGGCAGGCGGCGGACATCAAGATTCAGGCCGAGGAGATTCTCAAGGCCAAGGACATGATGAACGCGATTCTGGCCAAGCACAGCAACCGCTCGGTTGAGGAGATCAAAGCCGAGACCGAGCGAGACCGCTATATGACGGCCGAAGAGGCCAAGGAATACGGGCTGATCGACGAGGTCCTCCACGAGGACGAGAAGAAGGACAAGGCCACCGCCAAGGAAGACGAGAAGAAGCAGGCGTAGGAACCCCGGTCACAGGCACAAGACAGCAGGAAAGAGCACAAATGACACTCAATCAACTTGTACCGATCGTCATTGAGAAGAGCGGGCGAACCGAGCGGGCGTACGACATCTATTCGCGGTTGTTGAAGGACCGGATCGTCTTCCTGGGCGGGGTCGTCAACGACGCCTCGGCGAATCTGGTGATCGCCCAGATGCTCTTTTTGAGCAACGAGGACTCCAAGGCGGACATTCACTTCTACATCAACTCGCCGGGCGGGTCGATTACGTCAGGCTTGGCCATTTACGACACAATGCAATTCGTCCGCTGTGACGTAGCCACGTACTGCGTGGGCCAGGCCGCGAGCATGGGGGCTGTCCTGCTGGCCGGTGGAGAGGCAGGCAAGCGGTTCTTGCTGACGAACAACCGGGTACTGCTCCATCAGCCGCTCATCAGCGGCGTACTGGAAGGACCGGCGACGGACCTCGATATCGAGGCCAGGGAGATCATCCGGTTGCGAGAGCGACTGTATGAGATTCTGGCGCATCATACCGGCCAGAAGCCGGAAAAGATCGAAAAGGATTGTGACCGGAACCTCTGGCTTGACGCATCGGAGGCCATCGAGTACGGTCTGGCGGACAGGATTCTGCAAAAGGCCCCCGAAATCGTTCGGGACGAGCGGTCCGGCGATGAGGGCGGGGCCGACGACTGAAAGGGGCATGGCCCGTGCGAACCTTGGGATTTGTGGCGACGGCGGTTCTGATCAGCGTGCTGGCCGGGTGTAACGAGGCGCAGAAACAGCCGGATCCGGTGGCTCAGCGTTTGGCGTCGCTGGAGCAGCAAAACGCCGAACAGACCCGAGAAATTGACGATCTCCAGCGCACCAATGCATCACTTCGCAAGAATCTGGAGGTCCTGTCGGGCCTGCCGGACAAAACCGCCCTGGAGGACCTTAGCCGCCTGGAAAGCGTGGGGCTGACCCGGTACACGGGTTTCTACGACAA
>DSDB01000673.1 GCA_011057845.1 Phycisphaerales bacterium
AACGACCCCAACAACGCGGCCCTGCCCGCCTATCGCCTGAATCCGTATATCAGCTACGGCGGCGGCATCGCCTACATCGACGCCGCGCGGGTCCAGGTGGTCGACAGCAACGTCACAGGCAACTTCGCGACCATCGGCGGCGGCGTATATGGCGACGGCGCTCTTGCCAGCACCTTCACCGATTCCAATTTCGCCGACAACGTCGCCTTCAAGGGCGGGGCCATCTACGCGGTCGACGGCGATGATTGGACCATTGAGAACAGCACCATTGTCCGCAACCAGGCGCTTCGGCCGGGCGGCGAGGGCGGCGGTCTGTTCATCGCGTCGTCACCGCTTCTCGTCTTCGATAGCAACATTTCCTCCAACGAGGCCGCCTACTCGGGCGGCGGCGTGTATGCCGCCGGTTCGGGCTTCCTGCCGGCCGAGTTGCACAACAACCTGATCACCCACAACATCGCCACGCGCGACGGCGGCGGCATCAGCGCCAACTGGCACAGCGAACTGATCGTCACCAACTGCACCATCGCCGACAACGAGGTCGTGGCGGCCCCGGCCTATGGCGGCGGCATCTTTACCGCCTACGGCGCCCGCGTGGACGTGACCAACTCCATCATCTGGGACAACGTCAGCCGCTATGACGGCACCCAGATCGGCGTAGGCAGCGGCGATCCTCGCTATCCGCAGCCATCGTCCATGAGCGTGTCTTATAGTATCGTCGAGCCCGGCCCGAACGACCCCAATGCCTTCGGACCGACGGCCCTCGACATCGTGTTCATGATCGACTCGACCGGCAGCATGGGCGGAGATATCGCGGCCGTAGCGGCCGCCGCCGGCCAGATCACCCAGTTGATCGGTTCGACCATTCCCGACTTCCGCATCGCCGTGGTCGATTATCGCGACTTCGATACGCCCGGCATGGGAGGCCCCGGAGATTATCCGTACCGCGACGTGGTACCGTTCACGCGCAACGTCCCGCAGGTCATCGCCGGACTCAATACGCTTGCCGCCGGCGGCGGCGGCGACGAGCCCGAGTCCGTCTATGCGGCGCTGATGCACTGCATGAACCCGACCCGCCTGGAGACCGATTTGACGGCCGCCGGCGCCGCGGCCTTCATCCAGCCGGCATCGCCCGGCATCGGCCAGTGGCGGCCCGGCCAGGGCGTCGCGCGAGCGATTATTGTCATGGCCGACGCCCCGCCGCACGATCCGGAGGCCTTCGTCAATTACACGCTGGCCGACATCGTGGATGAGGCCCGCAGCGCCCCTGCGCCCAAGCAGATATTCACCATCCCGGTCCGCGGCACCGCCCAAACGCTTCAGTATTTCACGGCCCTGGCACAGGGCACCGGCGGCATCATGATTGAGGCCGCCGCGTCCGCCGACGTTGTTGACGCCATCATGGAGGCCATCCGTCTAATGGCCTGGGTCCCGCCCGCGATATACGTCGAGAACGGTTGCCAGCTCAGTGGCTGGGATGCCGCCGCCAGGGTCTGGGCGGCTGGCCTGTACAACATCGAGGAAGACCCGAACTTCGTATACGGCTATTATCTGGCCCATCTGGATACGGGGCAGGATATCAATTCGCCGGCCATCGACGCCGGCAGCGCCTCGGCCGCCGACCTCGGCCTGGCCGCTCACACAACCCGCATCGACGGCGTATTCGACGCCGCCGCGGTTGACATGGGCTACCACTATCGCAAGGGTGTGGATCGCTACGAACTCAAGATTCAAATCGTTGAAGATCCGCTCAACCCCGGCATCCACGGCAGGACCGATCCCAACGGCGGCTGGTTCTACGACGGCACCGTGGTCAAGGTCCG
>DSDB01000219.1 GCA_011057845.1 Phycisphaerales bacterium
CCGCGGGCGGTCTCGAACAGGGCCTCCACACGCATGGCAATCCGCGCCGAGTCCGAGGGCGAGTAATCGGTCACGATCTTCATAAAGGGCAGTCCCAAGCGGTTCTCGGCGAGGTCTTTGACCAGCCAGGACTCAACGTCGTAGGTCAGACAGGCCTGCCAGACCAGGTCAATGACGCAGTCGGGGCGATACTCGGCGGCCAGTTCCTCGAGCACGGCAAGGCGGCGGTTATTGCGGGTCATGACTGAACAGGGCAGGCTGAAGTATTTGCGGGCAAGCGCGTCGACGGGATCGTCGGCCGATTCCGTGTCGCGGGCATCCGGCCCGTGAACCGATGGCACACCTGTCTCGACGTCCTCAAGGATAGGCTTGAGGCCCGTGCAGTTGTCCATGGCGACGATGAGCCCGCCGGCCGATTCGATGATATCAACGACGCGCTCGGCCCCGTGGACGACCGGCACACCGGTCAGCAGCACGCGGACACGCCCGTCACATCGCGCCGGCCGCTGCATCGCAAGCCATTGCAGACACTCAGCATACTTGTCCAGATCGGCGGCGATGCCGGAGATGCTGCTCTTGAGCTGCAACAGTTGTCGGCCGGTCAGCGCAGGGGCATCGGACTTCATCAGGGCCGCCAGCTCCCGACGCAGGGCCCGCTCGCGGTTCATGGTTCGGATGGCCTCGCGAATCCCGTCGTCCGTGATGACAACACCGAAGCGCCGTTCGAGTTCGGCCCTGAGTTTCCGCAGTTCCGCCTTCCAATGGTCAAAAGCGTCGGCGTCATCGGGCTTCTGAGGCAGTTCAAGGACATACATGAGGCGGCGGCCGCCCATGAGTTCGTACATCTTCTTCTTGCCGTCGCAGGTGGTCTCGGCCACGATCAGATCGGCCATTTCGAGAAAGGGATTGCCCGCCTCGACGTGATAGCCGTAGGTGCTCTTGATCAGCGGGCAGAGATTGGCGGGCAGGTCGCGCTCAGCCGGTCCAATCATCTCGGCCGAGCCGCCGCACAAGCAGACCGGCACGGCGCCGGCGGCCATAATCAGTTCCCGCGGCGTATACTCGCACATGATGCCGACGATGGGCCGGCCCTGCTGCCTGGCCTGCCGGGCGTACTCAAGGCAATTCGGGATCATCCGGTCAAACCACGCCAGGGGCCCCGTCGATGGACAGGCCTCGGCAAGGTCCTTCGGGCATGCATCTGGGGCCGGACTGCACGATGTCGGCTGCGTTGTCTTGTTGCTGCTGGGGCAGTTGTTCATGGCTCTTGATCCTGGTAGTCCGACGTTATCGCTTCCTCGCAACAAAAAAGGCGGGTAACGAGATTCACTTCTCGTTGCCCGCCGATGCTCGCGGCGACTGAACCGATCAGTCTATCGAGTGCCAGGTCTCATCGTACTCCTTCGCAAACGGCCCCAGGTCCATGTCGATCTTAACCCGGTACCGACCCTTGAAGTCCGGAGGCACTCGCCACGAGTACCGGCAGGTGCCGCCTCAACCATATTCAAAATTGCCCGATGCCAGGGTCCGCCCGGATTCGTCGACAATTTCGACGGAAGGGGCCCCGATCCGCTGATTGCCTTTCATCACATACTGATACTGTTCGCCCGCCCGGCCCACCAGCACATAGCTGATGGAGACCAGTGAGTCGTTGCGACGGATGATTGGTTTGAGTTTGAGGGGAGGACCTGCCTTGAGGGCGAGCGTCTGCCCGGACTTGACGTAGACCGGATTGAGGTCTCCGAACGGGCCTGAGCCGCTGATCTGGTAGCCGTCATCACTGGTCAGATGGATGTAAGCGGGACGATAGCGACGGGC
>DSDB01000218.1 GCA_011057845.1 Phycisphaerales bacterium
CACGACCGTATCGACCGGCAGAATCATCTCACAGCCGGCTTCCGTGGCCGCCTTCTGAAGCTCAACGGCCTTGTCCAGGAACGCATCTTCGCAGAGACTGCCGCCGACGGTGTGCCCGTTGGCCTTGAAGAACGTGTACGCCATCGCACCGCCGATGAGGATACGGTCCACCTTCTCGATGAGATTCTCGATCACGCCGAGCTTGTCCGAGACCTTGGCCCCACCCAGAATCGCCACAAAGGGCCGCTCCGGGTTGCCGAGCGTATCGCCGAGGTACTTCAACTCCTTCTCCACCAGGAACCCGATGACACAGGGCTTGGGTTTCATCAGAACCGGCACTGTGTACATCGAAGCGTTGTCGCGATGGGCGGTTCCAAACGCGTCGTCGACATAGACATCCGCCATCTGAGCCAGTTGCCGGGCAAATGCGTCTTTGGCCTCTCGCAGTTGCTCATCTTCCTTGGCGGCCTTGTCCTTGATGGTCTCTTCCTTATGAAACCGAAGGTTCTCAAGCAACAGGCACCGCCCGCCCCGCAGGGCCTTGGCCAGGGTCTTGGTCTGGGGTCCAATGCAGTCATCGGCAAACGCCACGTCCTGTCCGAGCAGGTCGGACAGACGCCGGGCCACCGGCGCCAGCGAGTACCTGTCCTCCCGCACGCCCTTGGGGCGCCCCAGGTGGCTCATCAGGATCAGCGCCCCGCCGCGATTCAACACGCTCTTGATGGACGGCAGGGCCTTCACGATGCGGTCGTCGCTTGTGATGTTGCAGTCGTCGTCCAACGGCACGTTGAAATCGCACCGCATGAGGACCTTCTTGCCTTTGACCTCGATGTCAGCAACCGTTTTCTTCGCCATTTCTGTTACCCGCTAAAGATAGCTCAAACCGGCCGCTCGCATGAACGGCCGGTCTGAGGTTTCATCATGTATACCGGGCCGGGCCGGCCCGCAACGACCTTACAGAGTCGCCATCTTCTCCATCAGGTCCACGCTGCGGTTCGAGTAACCCCACTCGTTGTCGTACCAGCTCACGACCTTCACGGTCTTGCCGATAACCATCGTACATAGCGAGTCGAAGATACTCGATGCGGGATTGAGCACGATATCGCTGCTGACGATCGGCTCGTTGCAGTACTCCAGAATCCCCTTCATCGGGCCTTCCGCCGCGGCCTTCACGGCGGCGTTGACCGCCTCGACGGTCACGTCCTTCTTGACGTTCACCACCAGGTCCACCACGCTGCCGACCGGAACCGGAACACGGATGGCGAAGCCGTCCAGCTTGCCCTTGAGCGCCGGGATGACCTCGCCGATGGCCTTGGCCGCGCCGGTGGACGTCGGAATCATGTTGACCGCGGCCGCACGGGCCCGCCGCAGGTCGCTGTGAATCATGTCGGCGACGCGCTGGTCGTTCGTATAGGCGTGGATCGTGGTCATCAGTCCCTGCTCGATGCCGAAGGCGTCGTTGAGGCTCTTGGCCACCGGCGCCAGGCAGTTCGTCGTGCAGCTTGCATTGGAGACGCATTTCACCTTCGACGTCAGGGCTTCGTTATTGACGCCTAGCACGACCGTCGCATCGATCTTGTCCTTGGCCGGCACGCTCAGCAGGACTTTCTCGGCCCCGGCCTTGATGTGGTCGGCGTAACCGCCCTTGGGCGACTCAGCGGCCCGGAAAATGCCCGTCGATTCCAGCACGATTTTGACGCCCATCGCCTTCCAGGGCAGTTCCGCCGGGCTCTTGACGGCCGTGACGGCGATTTCCTTGCCGTTGATGATCAACTTGCCGTCTCCGGCCGCGACCGTTCCGTTCCACCGGCCCATCAC
>DSDB01000176.1 GCA_011057845.1 Phycisphaerales bacterium
ATGAGCATTGCGCTGGCTGAGGAACTCCGCGGCAGCAGTGTCCGTGTTCATGTCATCTGTCCCGGCGGCGTCGATACGGATATGGTGGGCCGCGTCCGGCCGGACATTAACAAGGACGAACTTATCAACCCCCGCGAGATCGCCGAGCTGGTCGTATACCTCGCTACCCACGAGGGCAACGCGGTATTGGACGAACTCCACATCCGCCGAGCCACCGCCGCCCCATGGTTTTGAGAATAGGGCCTGGGTGGCATTCGTATAGGAGATGATATGCGGGCCGTCTGCCAGCGAGTCAGCAGCGCCTCCGTTGAGATCGACGGGGCAGTCGCCGGGCATATCGAGCGCGGACTGCTGGTTTACTTAGGCGTCGGCAGGGACGATACGGTGCGGGACGCCGAGTTTATCGCCGATAAGATTGCGAACCTGCGTATCTTTGAGGACGACCAGGGGCGGATGAACCGTAGCGTGCTGGACAGCGGCGGGGGCGTGCTTGTGGTGAGTAATTTCACGCTGTACGCTGACGCACGCAAGGGCCGTCGCCCGGCGTTCGATGCGGCCGCCGGGCCCGACACGGCCGAACCATTATATGAGCAGGTCTGCGAACTGCTGGCGGCACGGGGCCTGACCGTCGGCAGGGGGGTCTTCGGCGGCTACATGCGGGTGGCCGCGACGAACGACGGGCCGGTGAATATCCTCCTGGACAGTTCCCGTCTGTTCTGACCGGCGCTGCCGCCGGGTGCGACTTGGTGGCCAGCCAAATCGCGAGTTTCAGTATTGCTAAACGGACCGGTCTCTCGTATGCTTTTCCCTGGCCGTCCACCGCGCCTATTGACTTTGTGCCGTCATGCGTTCCAGATGTTTCTGACGGGCCGTTCAAGCCCGTAGTAATCAGGAGAATGCTGTCGATGCCTGAGCACCCGCCGACACCTGACGCCGAATCCAGCCGCGACGACCGGCGTTTGGCCGATAGCCGCCGACGGCTCGAGAGCATTTTTCGCGCCGCCCCGACGGGCATCGGCCTGGTGGCCAACCGAGTCCTCCTTGACGTCAACGACCGCGTCTGCGAAATGACCGGCTACAGCCGGGCCGAGCTGATCGGCCGCAGTGCCCGTATCCTCTACCCGACCGATGAGGATTTCGAATACGTCGGGCGCGCCAAGTACGAGCAGATCGCCCGGCAGGGGACGGGCACGGTGGAAACCCGCTGGCGGCGTAAAGATGGCCAAGTGATTGATGTGCTGCTCAGTTCCACGCTTTTGGATATGTCCGACCTGGGCGCAGGCGTTACTTTCACCGCCCTGGATATCAGCCAGCGCAAGGAAACACTGGCGCATCTGGCGGCCCTATCGCGGCGGAATGAGACCCTGCTGGCGGCGATCCCGGACATTATTATGGAGGTGGACCGCCACAAGGTGTACACCTGGGCCAACGCCGCCGGGTATGCGTTCTTCGGCGACGACTGCCTGGGACGCGAGGCGTCGTATTACTTCGCGGACCCGCAGAAGACGTATAACAACGTGGCGCCACTGTTCAACGGCGACGAGCAGGTCGTCTATGTCGAGAGCCGTCAGCGGCGGCGGGACGGCCAGGTCCGGCTGCTGGCCTGGTGGTGCCGCACGCTCAAGGATGCCGAGGGCAACGTCATCGGGGCGCTGTCAACCGCGCGGGACATCACGGACGCCAAGGCCGCCGAAGACGAGCTGCGATACCGGCTGACCTTCGAGAACACCATCGCCTCCATTTCCTCCCATTTGATCCATATCGAGCCGCACGAACGTGATGCGGCCATCTCCAACGCGCTGGCCCGCATCGG
>DSDB01000040.1 GCA_011057845.1 Phycisphaerales bacterium
ATACCCAGCATCGCCATGTGGAGCGTCCGCGGGATGGGCGTGGCCGTCATGGTCAGGATGTCCACGTTGACCCGCAGGGCCTTGAGCTGCTCCTTGTGCCGAACGCCGAACCGCTGCTCCTCGTCGATAATGAGCAGCCCCAGGTCCTTGAACGCGATGTCCCTGCTCAGCAGGCGGTGCGTTCCGATCAGGATATCGACCCGGCCGTCCTTTGCGCGGGCCACGACATCCGCCGCCTCCGACGCCGTTCGAAAGCGATTGAGCACCTCGATGCACATCGGGAAATCCGCGAATCGCTCGGCGAAGGTGCGGCCGTGCTGGATGCACAGGACCGTCGTTGGCACCAGCACGGCGACCTGCTTTCCATTCTCGACGGTCTTGAAGGCGGCCCGCATGGCCAGTTCCGTCTTACCGTAGCCCACGTCGCCGCAGAGCAGGCGGTCCATCGCAATAGGCTGCTGCATGTCCGCCTTGATCTGTGCGACGGCCGTCGTCTGGTCCGGCGTCTCCTGATAAGCGAACGACTCCTCGAATTCCCGCTGCCAGTTCGAGTCGGGCCCGTAGGCAATGCCTCCCAGGGCCTGGCGTTTGGCCTGGATATCCAACAGCCCGGCCGCCAGGTCCGCCACCGAGGCCGCAACCTTGTCCTTTTGCTTCTGCCACTTCTTCGAGCCGACACGGCTGAGGTTCGGTCGCCGGGGGCTGGTGCCAATGTACTTCTGCACCAGGTGAATATTGCGGACCGAGACCTGAATCCTGACACGGTCGGCGTATTCAATCGTCAGATACTCGCCCTTGCCGCCATGCTCGGCGATGGTCTCAATGCCCAGGAACTTGCCGATGCCGTAGGAGGCATGGACGACATAGTCGCCCACCTGGAGGTCCGAGAGGCTGTCGATGGGCGAACCGGCGCGGATCGGACCCTGCCGACGGCGAACCGTGAACTGGCCGAACAACTCGTGGTGGCTGATGACAATGGTCTTGAGCGAGTCGATCTGGAAGCCCTGGCTGACATAGCCGACGGGCATTTCGAGGCCCGATGGAATATCGCCGTTGATCTCCCGGACAATCTCGCCGACGCGGGCCACCTCGGCGGGGCTCTCGCAGTACAGGTACACCCGTTTGCGCCGGCGGGCCTCGGCCACGAGGTCCTCCAGAGCCGCCTTATGGCCCGTCCACGCCGTGGTCGCCTTGTGCTGGAACTGCTCCACGCTGCGAACGGCCGCCTTGAGCCAGTCGGCCGGATCGCCGGTGGCAAAGCGGCACAGATGCAGCCGGTCGAACCGCTGCATCGCCTGATGGATATCCCGCCACGTGTAGAGACCGGCGGGCTCGTCGACGCGCGCCAGAAACAGGTTGGCGACCTCCTCGATGGAGGCCGGCTCATCCAGTACGATGATCGTGTCGATGGGCAATGTATTGAGAAACAGCTCCCGCTGGTCGCCAGCGGTCCCGCAAACGGCACAAGCCAGCGTGATGCCCCGCAGATGCCCCGTCGAGAGGTGCGTGTCCAAATGGATGATGCGGATGCTCTCAATCGTGTCGCCGAAGAACTCCACGCGCACGGCCGTTGCCGAATTACGGGGGTCCGGTGCATTTTCCGGGCCGTTGGAGCATCCAGACCCTTCTGCGGATTCCGCGGGAAATGTACCGGACCGGCTCTGACTCTCAGCCGTCTCCACGACGTCCCACCGCCGCATGAGTGGCGCATAGATGTCGATGATCCCGCCGCGACGCGCGAACTGGCCGGGCAAATCGATCTGTTCGACCCGCTCGAATCCGTTGTCGACGAGCCAGCCCGTAAGCGAC
>DSDB01000024.1 GCA_011057845.1 Phycisphaerales bacterium
CTGTTGTGGTTGCGGGTGCGGTTGTGGCTGCGGTGATGGGCCGCCGCGCGGGGCAGCCTCGACACTGAGCAGGCCGGCCGCCTCGGGGCGCGTCAGCACCCAAAGCGTGTAGATACCCAGGGCGATGTCGATGAGGATGAAGATGTTCTTGCTCATGGGCGCTGTGACGAGGTCCAGCACACCCACCACCAGGCCCAGCGTCCTGGCCCATGGGCGGCGCTTGTTGAGACCGGCGCCCAGGACCACATCCAGAATCGCAAAGCCGGAAATCAGCATTGCGAAAAGGAACCCCCCTACCGTCAATGCGACAAACAGACCGAACTGGCGCGACAGGGCCCCGCCGGTCATCGCAAAGAGCATGAACAACATGCCGAACACGATGCCGATGATGCCGAAGACGATTCGGATGATCGCAAGGATGCGGATGTGGCCGTCGATGCGCTGCTCCTCGGCCGTCAGAGGGCGGTTCAGCGGCGTCGGCGTGAAGGCGGTGGCCAGCTTCTCGGGGATGGCAATGGAGACGGCGGGCCTGGCGGCAGGTCTGGGAGCGGCCGCTTCGGTACGGATGGAGTCGACTTCGGTCTTGACCTCGCTGGCATGCTGGTAGCGGCGCTGGGGCTCCTTCTCCAGGGAGCGAAGGACGACGTCGTCGAGCCGGACGTCGACGTGGATCTTGTGCGAGGGCGGGGCGAAACGGCCCAGAGGCAGCTCGCCGGTGAGCATCTCGTAGAAGACGACGCCGAGGGAGTAGATGTCGGCGCGGTGATCGACGCTCTGGGGGTGTTCGATCTGTTCGGGCGCCATGTAGTGCGGCGTGCCCATCCGCTGGCGGGTCTGGGTAAGCGTGTAGATGTCGCCGGGGCTCTGCAGGAGCTTGGCCAGGCCGAAGTCGGCGATCTTGACGTTGCCGGCCTTGTCGAGCAGGATGTTCTCGGGCTTGATGTCGCGGTGGACGATGCCCTGGTCGTGGGCGTATTGCAGCGCCTCGCATATCTGCGGGACGATGGTGAGGGCCTCGTTGGGCGTGAGCCTTTCGGTGTGCATGACGTGCCGCAGGTCCGTACCGTCGACGTATTCCATGAGAAAGTAGCACAGGCCGGAGGCGGTGCGGCCGAAGTCGTACACGCCGACGATCCGCGGGTGGTTGAGGCGGGCCAGCGAGCGGGCCTCGCGGGTGAAGCGTTCGGCGAAGGCCGGGTCCTCGCCGGTCCCGGGCGGCAGGATCTTGAGGGCGACGAGGCGGTCCAGGTGCTTCTGCCGGGCCTTGTAGACGGCTCCCATGCCGCCGGCGCCGAGCAGTTCGAGGATTTCGAGATTGGGGAACTGTTCAGCGAGTTGCCCTGGGGCGGGAGGGACGAATCCGGGCATGGCGGCCCCGGAGGGCGCACCCCGCGAGCCGGGCGCGGTCTCGCCGCCGAGGTCACTGGGCAGGCCCATCTTCATCAGGCACTTGGGGCACAGACCCTGGAGGGCGTCGCCCGGCAGCGGGTCGCCGCATTGGGAACAGGGTTTCGTTGGGTCGCTCATGTCAAAATCTCCGTATGGAGCCGTGGGGTTCCAGGTCAGGGCGTTGCATCACTTTCGCCGGGCGCCTCGGCGGCGCCGGGCGCGGCGCGATTCCATAGGTACTGGAATTCGGGGGGCAGGTCGCGTCTGGAGCCGGATGCCGAACCCCTGGGCCCGCGCATACCGGCGTCGTATTCTATCTGGTACTCAAACTCAACATCTATATCGCCCCTCTTGATGATGTTGAGTGTGAGGGCGTGTTCACCGAATCCGAGCTGGCCGAACATGGCGTTCAGGGGC
>DSDB01000169.1 GCA_011057845.1 Phycisphaerales bacterium
CAGTCGGCGGCCCCGGCGTGGGAGTGGGCCAGGACCTCATTGATCACGACGGCGCCGGGATCGGGGACAACGCCGGTATCGTCCCAGCCGGGCGAACCGCCGGCCTCGGCGCTCGGCCGCCAGCCGGATTTCTCATTGAGGACATTGGGGTCGGTCGCAAACAGGTCACGGACCGTCAACGAGAAACCTCCTCCGTCGGTGATACCATACCAGTCGTCGCGATAGCGGAAACTGTGGATGATCGTACCGGCGGCGTCCTCGAGGGTAATCCTTTCGCCGCTGTTGTCCAGCGCGCCGATGTACTGACCGGCCACATTGAGTCCCGGACCATATTCAGCTTCGAATGCCGCCATATCCCGAACCACGAGCACGTGTTCGCCCGGATTGAGCAGCCTATCGGCGAAGGTGAACTGAACGCCGTTGGTGAACCGCACCAGATTGAGGTTGATGGCCGCGGCCCCGATATTGACCAGTTCGATGTACTCCTTGTCGGCGTCGATCGGGGAGCCCGTACTCCTGGGATGGTACATGATCTCGGATATCCGAAGGCTCTCGGCCACGGGCCCGACGGCAAACACGGCGTCGTTCAACGCACTCCAGTTCCCATTGTACAGGGTTCTGGCCCGGACACGACTGCTCCCGGCCAGCCGGATCGATGCACCCGGATACTCCAGGGCCATCGGATTCCTGGCCCCGCCGAGTAGACGAGGATCGGAGCCGTCCAGCGTATACCATATCGGCTGAGAGTTGCCGCCGGCGTCGACGACCTTGCCCACGAGTTTGGGCAATATGAGCATGTCGCTGCTGGTGGTGGTGATGTTGATCCCGTGAATGGCCAGGATGTTTGTGCCGGCGGCCAGTGCGCCCTTGAAGGCGGTGATGTCAAATTCCTCAAACGCGGCGCCGGCTTCATGGTTGCCCGCCGTGGCCGTGCCCGGCGTTTCATTGGTGACGTTGCCGCTGGTGCAGACACGCACGCCGTTGAGATACGCTATGAAACCGTCGTCGTATTTCATTTGGAGCACGAGCCTGTCGAAATCCTCACCGCCGTCAAGACCAAACCCCATGCGCAAAAAGACGGACGTACTTCGGTTGTACATCGCATCACCGACGTCCGTACCGATCAGAGTTTCGTAGCCACTGTCCCTTTCGTAGCCGACACCGGTGGTCGTCGAGCCATCGGACCAGCTTGCGCCCGGCACGAATGTCCTGGCGGTCCAACTCAGCCCCAGGGAATTGTCCATGGGCACATGGACCCGCACCGCCACGCGCTCGCCGACCAATTCCACATCCCTGTACGAAGTATCTTCGGGAAGCGTCATGGACAGGTCGTCCGTTGGCAAGACATGCCCGCCGTGCCGTTGGACGCCGTTGACTTTGAAGACCGGGGCGCTGATCGCCGGGTACAGCGCGGCGGTCCGCAGTTGATTGAGGACGATGGCCGGCCGCTGCGGCATGTAGGTGTTCAGGATATAATCTCGTTTGGCTTGCCAGTCCGCCAGCGTATAGGGTGTGCTGCGCGCCTGGTCTCCCCAGCGTGCGGATTCGGCGATAATGGCCAGTTCCACCTCATCGGCCAGTTCTTTGTAGCGGGCATAGGACGCCGGGGGCATGGCCGCTCCGTCATTGAACAGGTGGCGATGGGCATGGTCCGCAAAAGACATGCGGAACTCGGCATTTTGCCTCAGCGCCTGGTACGGCTCCTGAATGGCCTCCGCTCTTGCGGTCACATTTTCATTGAGGTTCGACCAAATGATGAGGGCGCCTTCACTATCCCAGTTGAAGAACTTGAATCCCGTGGCA
>DSDB01000025.1 GCA_011057845.1 Phycisphaerales bacterium
ACCCGAAAGTCGAGCGCGAGCATGAGGTGCTGGCGAAGGGCCTGCCGGCCGGTCCGGGCGGGGCGACGGGCCAGGCGGTGTTCACGGCGGCCGAGGCGGTCATCTGGTACAACCAGGGCAAGAGGGTGATCCTCGTGCGGGAAGAGACCAACCCGGAGGACGTCGAGGGGATGCGGGCGGCGCAGGCGATCCTGACGGCCCGCGGCGGCATGACCAGCCACGCGGCGCTCGTGGCCCGCGGATGGGGCAAGTGCTGCATCGTCGGATGCGGCGCGGTGCACGTGGATTCGGCGAAGCGCGAGTTTCGCATCGGGGACCGGACGTTCAAGGAAGGCGACTGGATCACGCTCAACGGGACCAAGGGCAACGTCTATGCCGGGCAGTTGCCGATGATGGACGCCGGCGAAGAGAACAAGGTCTTGATGGACTTTCTCAAGATTTGCGATGCGGCTCGCAAGCTGGGCGTGCGGACGAACGCCGACACGCCGGCCGACGCCGCCAAAGCGCGGTCGTTCGGCGCCGAGGGCATCGGGCTGTTCCGCACGGAGCACATGTTCTACGGCAAGGGGGCCGATGAGCCGCTGTTCGTCCTGCGCAAGATGATTATGTCCAGCAGTCCGCAGGAGCGCAAGAAGGCCGTCGATGAGCTGTTCCGCTACGTGAAGAAGGACATCAAGAGCACGCTGGAGGCGATGGACGGGCTGCCGGTGGTCATCCGGCTGCTGGACCCGCCGCTGCATGAGTTCGTGCCTCACGATCCCGACAAGCAGGCGAGCCTGGCCCGGGCCCTGGGGATTGACATGGCCGAGTTGAGCAAGCGGGCCGACGCCCTGCGCGAGAGCAACCCGATGATGGGCCATCGCGGGGTGCGGCTGGGCGTGACCTATCCGGAGGTCACGGCGATGCAGGCGCGGGCGATCTTCGAGGCGGCCGCCGAACTGCTCAAGGACGGCCGCAAGCCCCATCCGGAGATCATGGTTCCGGTGGTCTGCGACGCCAACGAACTGAAGCACCAGAAGGAGATTATCACGGCGGTCTACAAAGAGACGCTGGCGAAGTTCGGCATCAAGAAGATCCGGCACATGGTCGGGACGATGATCGAGATTCCGCGGGCGGCGCTGCTGTCCGGTCAGATCGCCGAGGCGGCGGAGTTCTTCAGCTTCGGCACGAACGACCTGACGCAGATGACGTTTGGCTTTAGCCGCGACGACATCGGCGGGTTCCTGCCGGAATACGTCAGCGGTAAGATTCTGGCGGGCGACCCGTTCCAGAGCATCGACCAGGCGGGCGTCGGCGAATTGGTCCAGCTGAGCATCGAACGCGGCCGCAAGAGCAACAAGAGCCTGGAGATAGGCATCTGCGGCGAGCAGGGCGGCGACCCGGCGAGCGTGGCCTTCTGCCACAGGGTCGGCATGGATTATGTGAGTTGTTCGCCGTTCCGCGTGCCGATTGCCCGGCTGGCGGCGGCCCAGGCGGCAATTGCGAAGAAGAAGTAGCTGCCGTTGGTCGGCAGCGGCCGGTAGCGGGTGTTATTTGCCGGCCGATGGTTGACAGGCGGCGGTTTTGCGGTAGAATCCAAGGTGCGCTGGGTTTTCGGCCCGGCGCACCTTTTGGTTTGCCCGGTTTCGGCCGGGCGGATTGTGATAGCCGGTGAGAGTAGCTCAGTCGGATAGAGCACCGGATTGTGGTTCCGGGGGTCGCGGGTTCAAATCCCGTCTCTCACCCTTCTCTGTCATGCGTATTGTGTACTGCGTATTGCGTCGTTTCAAGCCGCTTTCGGCGGCGTTTTTCTTGCTGGGGTGG
>DSDB01000077.1 GCA_011057845.1 Phycisphaerales bacterium
ATCGGCGACGGAGTTCGACTGCACGGCGCAGCCGATCCCCAGCGACGCCAGACCCGCGAACACGGCGAAGACGACGCCGAGCCACTTCTGGCCGAGTCCGCGTTCGAGGTAGTACATCGGGCCGCCGGAGGCGCTGCCGTCAGGGCCGATCACGCGGAACCTCAGCGCCAGCGAGCAGCAGGTGAACTTCGTCGCCATGCCGACCAGCGCCGTGACCCACATCCAGAAGACGGCCCCGGGACCGCCCAGCGCGATGGCCGTGGCCACGCCCGCGATATTGCCGGTGCCGATGGTCGCCGAAAGGGCCGCGCAGAGGGCCTGGAAGTGGGTGATGTCGCCCTGTTCCCCGGGGTCGTCGTACTTGCCGGAGATGCAGCGGACCGCATGGCCGAAGTGAAACACCTGCACCAGCCGCAACCGCACCGTCAGATACAGCCCCGTGCCGACCAGCAGCACGATCATGACGGGGCCCCAGACCCATCCATTGAGGCTGTACATCCAATCCGAGAATCTGTCCAAAGTCGTGCACCTCCGTGTTGTGCGCTGTCAGGGATGTGGGTCGTCCGTGAGTTGTGGTCGCTTGCGGCGGCGGGTCCTGGCGTCGGCGGACCTTGGCCGGAGTATTCTACGGGTCGTCGGGCATGGGGGCGTCGCGGCCGATGGCGTCGAGGATTCGTCGTCCGCCTATACTGAGCAGTCGGCGGGCCAGCGTCTCGGCGGATTGACGGGCGTTCTCGGCGTCGGTTGTCTCGCTGATCCTGAGGCTCTCGCCGCCGTCGGGGCTTAGCAGAATGGCATGAATCGTGAGAGTCGGACCCTCGGTCTGCGTGAAGACACCCAGCGGGACGCTGCAACCACCGTGAAGCGACGCCAGGACCGTCCGCTCAATCTCAGCCGTCAGTCGCGCGGAGGCATCGTCCAGCCGCCCGACCAGTCGCAGGACGTCGGTGTCGTCGCTCCGCACCTGCACGGCCAACGCCCCCTGGGCCGGCGCGGGCACGAACTCCGTCGGCTCCAGGATGGCCGAGATTCGATCGAGCAGCCCAAGCCGGGCCAGTCCGGCGACCGCCATGACCGCCGCATCGACCAGGCCGCCTGCGATCTTGGAAAGCCGCGTGTCCACGTTGCCCCGCAGCGCCACGCAGTTGAGGTCCGGCCGCAGCCGCTTCAACTGGGCGATGCGCCGCAGGCTGGAGGTCCCGACGGTCGCCGCCTTCGGCAGGTCCTCGATGGAACAGACCTCATGTCGCGTGATAAGGGCGTCGGCAACGGACTGGCGCTTGGGAATCGCCCCTACGACCAGCCCCTCCCGCGGAACCGTCGGCAGGTCCTTGAGGCTATGGACGGCGATGTCGGCCCGGCCGTCCAGCAGCGAGTCCTCCACCTCGCTGGTGAACACGCCCACGGACCGGCTCTTGTAGAGAAAATCGGACGTATCCCGGTCGCCCTGCGTGCGGATATGGACCAGCTCGATGTCCAGGCCGCTGTCGATGGCACGCAACTGACCGGCCACCTCATTGGACTGTGCCAAGGCGAGCTTGCTGGCCCGCGTGCTCAGTTTCAGACGCCTCATTACCACCTCAGTATCAGGTTCCTCGCAAGGATTTGTGCATTGGGACAGAGCCCTATCCTGCGATCCGGCAGGGGATTATGCTAACGGCTTGAAGCGATGCGCTCAAGCACTTACACCATGTCCTGCAAGAATCGCGTGCGTAGATTCTTGTGAAGAACCCAAGACGGCCCTCGCTTCGCTCGGGCAAAGGGTAAGAGGGTAAAAAGCCAAAGGGTTACAAGTCCAGG
>DSDB01000368.1 GCA_011057845.1 Phycisphaerales bacterium
CAGGGCCCGGTCGAGGGCGGGCTCGACGCCCTCCAGCGATACTACGACAGCGACCACGAGATTCTCGACCGCCACCAGCTCTTCGCCCAACGCGACCACGAAATCCGCACCGGCCGGGAATTGCTGGAGAACCTGAGCGTCGCAGTGCAGAGATAGTGGAGAGTCGACAGTCGCCGGTCGACATTCAGGCGATCGACGAAATCGGCAGAATGACCATGGCCCTGATCAAGAAGCTCCGAATCAACACCTGACGCACGAATCGCCCGCCAAATACTGAATACTAACGACTATTGGCTCATGCGCCCCTGGCTTGG
Source organism: Phycisphaerales bacterium (assembly GCA_011057845.1). Taxonomy (GTDB): domain Bacteria; phylum Planctomycetota; class Phycisphaerae; order Sedimentisphaerales; family Anaerobacaceae; genus UBA2266. The sequence continues at coordinate 315 of DSDB01000368.1, forward strand.
CCCTATCGCCGGACACATACTAGCCCTCTTCGGCCGACGCAAGCACCCCATCACCGGCGAGGACCATGCGAGGGCCGATTTTCCGACCAGCACACGCAAAATGGGCATGCGTTTCACTAACAAAATCCGCGACGTTTTCCGATTTAGATGGATAAGGCCCGCCGGCCCTGCGCCCGACGACGGCCCCGGTGACCGGCCGAACGACCAAACTTTAACCTGAAGAACAGCGTAACAACCCTTTGGGAAGGGGGGCGTTTTCCTGCCCGCGAACAGCGAAGTGCAGGCAAGGAACGACCAAGTACAAATGGGGAACGAGTTGGGTGGCAGCCTTTCGCGCAGCGAAGGGCTGGTTCGATCCGGCCCTTGCCTTCGGCAAAGGCCGCCACCCCGACGCAATACGAACGACGAAAGACGAACTAATGAGCGATTTCAAGCCAATCCCAGCCCCGGGTCCTGAGCCGCAACTAAGTCAGAACGCCCGCGCCGTCCTTGAACACCGCTACCTCGCCCGCGACGCATCCGGCAAGATCACCGAATCCCCCGGCCGGCTCTTCAGCCGCGTCGCCCTGCTGGTCGCCGAGGCCGAAGCCCGCTACGGTGCCCCCAAGGACCAGATACCCACCTGGCATCGCACCTACTACGACCTGATGGCCGGTCTGCGCTTCCTGCCCAACTCTCCAACCCTGATGAACGCCAAACGCCCCAACGGCGTGCTCAGCGCCTGCTTCGTCCTACCCGTCGAGGACAGCATCGAGGCCATCTTCGAGACCATCAAGCAAACCGCCCTCATCCAGAAGGCCGGCGGCGGCACCGGCTTCTCGTTTGATCATCTCCGGCCCGCCGGCGATCGCTTGGCCTCCAGCGGCGGTACTACCTCCGGCCCGGTCAGTTTCTGGCGCGTCTTCTCACAGGCCACCGACGCTATCCAGCAAGGGGCCTTCCGCCGCGGCGCGAATATGGGCATGATGAGCGTCGAGCACCCCGACGTCCTCAGGTTCCTACACGCCAAGCAGCACCTGGCCTCCTTCACCAACTTCAATATCTCCGTCAAACTCACCGACGCCTGGATGGCCACCCTGTCCAAGGCCCCCAACACCCCCCAGGTCGTGGTCAACCCCCGCACGGGCGACCGTTACCTGCTGCCCCGCGGTCTCGACCTCGATAGCTACACCCTCGCGGACCTGCTGCCCCTGAAGCCCCGTCAGAAACCCTCCCCGGCACTGGCCCGCAAGTGCTTCACACATAGCGACTTATGGAAGATGATCACCCGATGCGCCGCCCGAACCAGCGAGCCCGGCGTCGCCTTCATCGACCGCATCAACCGCGACAACCCCACCCCGTCGCTGGGGGCTATCGAGGCCACCAACCCCTGCGGCGAGCAGCCTCTGCTGGCCTACGAAGCCTGCACGCTCGGCAGCATCAACCTAGCCCGGTTCATCACCACCGTCAACGGCCAGGCGGCCATGGACTGGCCCGCCCTGGAAC
>DSDB01000334.1 GCA_011057845.1 Phycisphaerales bacterium
CTGTACGGCGAGAAGAACAGGTTGCCCTGGCCGTTGACCGTCTGCTCGTGGCCCACCAGCCGCTTGTACATCGTCACCGCAAACCCACTGTTCGCCGAGACCACGGCCTCGACCTCCTTTCCCTCCAGGACTTCCTGACAGGAGGCCTTCTCGCACCCCGCCAGCACGGCTGTCCCCAAAATGATCCCGATAGCCACAATTGTCATGTTGATCCACGGCGAAGTGTGAGTCCTACGTGTCATGCTGAGCGAAGCGAAGCATCTGGGCCTCGATTGGATTCCCGCCTTCGTGGGAATGACACTGGCTGCCGGATTCTCATTCAAATGCGTTTTCATCATTTCCATGCCCTTTCTCGTTCGCCGTGATAGGTTCGGACCGTGTAGCCGAATGACTTGAGGCTTCGCGGTTGGACCGTCGTCTTGAAACGGCCGTGGGTTACGTCGTGCTTTTCATAACCGACCGCATCGGCAGCCATCGATGCCGGATCGACCAGCGTCAAATCCCAGTAGCTCGTCTCGAATCCGCGCGTGATCTCGATATCGACGGGCAGTTCGCGCGTGTTCGTCAACTCGATGCGCCAGGCGCGGACCTCGTCCCAGCCGTTGACGTTACGCTGATAGTCAAACGTGTGATTCTGCGTATCGAAGGCCATCAGCTTGGGCTCGACCTTGACCAGCCGCGCCGGGCCGAGATTCAACTCCACCTTCTCATTCACGGGGATGTACTTGACCTGTGTGCCGCCCACGTAAGACAGGCCCCCGGCCGCGTCGACTACGGCGTAGATGCGGACGTCGCCGTTCGGCAGGGGTGTCTGGCCCAGGTTGTGCTCCTCGTCGTTGACGAACGACACGAACCGGATTGCCTCCTGCCCCCACCGCTGCTCATCATACTTATACAGGCTCGTTACGTTCACGTCCTCGGCCGAGAAACTGCCCAGGCGCTTGCCCCACTGGTTCGCAATCGTCTCGGTCCCCTCAATCGTGTACAGGAAGTACTCGCTGAGCCCCTCCTTGTGAATCTCCTTGGGTTTGCCGGTGCCAAAGAAGCCAAAGAACACGTCGCCCGCAGCCAGAACCCCATTCAGCGATACCGCGTGATCTCCGTTCAAATTCGTCCGCCCCCACTCTCCCCAGGCAGCACCCTCGGCGTCGGCGACCACCGGGTCCGGTCCGTAAGGCCGTTGCCGCCTGGCCAGTGCCGCGATCTCATCCAGCAGGTGCACCTGGCCCACGATCAGGCGTGTCTGGGCCTGCTCGTAGTCCTCGCCGCTGGCGTTGTCCACCCGGACATAGCCCTCAAGGGCCATCTTCGTCTCATCGGCGCTGAGCGTGCCCATGTAGAACGCCCGCCAGTTCAGCCCGCTGGTAAAATAGGTAATCTCAAACGGCGACTGCCCTTCGTACTGCGAGCGGATGAGCCACCGACCGATCTGGCTGAGCCCGGCCGGATACACCAGTTGCTGCACCTCGACTTGGCCGGCATGGTCCAGCGGCTCCAGATGCAGGCTCGTCGGGTCAATCAGCGTATTGGCCCACATGAACTGCAGCCAGTTCCAGCCGCGCTTGAGCGTCAGGTTCCGCCGCTCGCGGACGAGCGTCAGGTCCGCGGAGTTGTAAATGGTCAACTGCACGCTGTCGCGTCTGGGCAGCACCACCAGTTCAATCGCGCTGGCCGGCGCGAAGGGCGGCCTGCCGAACAGGTCCTCACCCAGGGCCAAATCCGTCGGCGCCGCCCCGAATCCTCCCATGCCTCCCATACCACCCATGCCGCCCCCAGCGAAGGCCCACGGCCTGGGC
>DSDB01000193.1 GCA_011057845.1 Phycisphaerales bacterium
GCCCGTCTATGTTCCAGGGGCAGCGGGGACCGGCGGACGGCGGGATGGCCAGGCGGGTGCGGCTGGTGAAGTGGGCCAGTTCCGCTGATGTCACATAAAGTCGATGGTCGAAGGCCTCAAAGTCGCAGCAGCGGCCGCACTGCCCGCACGGCCGTGGATGGGCGGCGGCCCGTTCGATCTCGGCCTCGATCCAGCGGTAGACGGCCTCGACCTTGGCGGCGATTTGCTCGTCACGGTTCATCGACGGTCCAATCCCTGGTCTTGCGGAGTCGTTCGATCTGTTCGATATCGTAGACCCGGCCGTGATTGATACCCGGACACCTCCTGGCGGCCTCGTTCCAGTCGGCGGGGCTCCGCAGATTGCCCGCCCAGAAGGGCCAGGTGCGGCATTGCGTCGGGCGGACGGGATAAATCACACAGCGTTTACCGCCATCGACCTTTCGCAGGAAGATGCAGTCCCGTGTCGTCTCCTGTTCGATGAGGGTTGTACGTAGTCCCTGCCGGCGGCAGTAACGACGGCGACACTCATCGGCCGATAGATTGAGGAATTGCGCGATGCGCTCGAGTTCACGCCTGTTGACCCAGATGTAACCCTCGCCGGGGCCTGAGCAGCAGTTGCCACAGCCCTGACACTCAAAAGCCAGTCCGGCCGTGTACCAGAATTGCCGTTGTCGCACATGCACGATGACTTACCATTTGAGGATGGCGCCGGTGTCGGCGCTGGTGGCCATGGCGGCGTACTTGGCCAGGCAGCCGGTCGTGATTCTGGGTTTCGGGGGGGTGAACTGCTTGGCGCGTTTGTCCAGTTCGGCATCGGACAGGTTGACGCCGATGGTGTTGCCGGGGATGTCGATCTTGATGATGTCGCCGCTCCTGAGCAGGCCGATGGGACCGCCGACGGCGGCTTCCGGGCTGACATGGCCGATGCAGGCGCCGCGTGTGCCGCCGGAGAAGCGGCCGTCGGTGATGAGGGCGACGGAATCGCCGAGTCCGGCCCCCATGATGTAACTGGTGGGGCTGAGCATTTCCTGCATGCCGGGGCCGCCTTTGGGGCCCTCGTATCGGATGACGACCACGTCGCCGGCCTTGACCTTGCCGCCGAGAATGCCCTCGCAGGCCTCTTCCTGGCTGTCGAAGATGACGGCCGGACCCGAATGCCGCAGCATCGACTCGGCGACGCCGGCGGTCTTCACGACGCAGCCCTTGGGCGCCAGGTTGCCGCGGAGGATGGCCAGGCCGCCGGTGGTGGAATAGGCATTGTCGAGCGGGCGGATGACCTTGGGATCGCGGATTTTGGCGGATGCGACATTCTCGCCGAGGGTCTTGCCGGTGACGGTGATGCAGCCGGTGTTGAGCAGACCCTTGACCTTGCCGATTTCGTTGAGGATGGCGCTGATGCCGCCGGCGGTGTCAACATCTTCAACGTGCCACTTGCTCGACGGCGAGACTTTGCAGATATTGGGGCAGCGGGCGGAGATGCCGTTGATGCGGTCCAAGTCGTACTGGATACCGGCCTCGTTGGCCAGGGCCAGCGAGTGCAGGACGGTGTTCGTCGAGCCGCCCATCGCCATGTCCAGGATCAGGGCGTTGTCCAGGGATTCGACGGTGATGATGTCCAGAGGTTTTATGTTTTGCTCAATGAGTTGGAGGATTTGCGCCCCGGCGGCCTTGTAGAGTTCCTCGCGTTTGGGGTTGACGGCCAGCACGGTCCCGTTGCCGGGCAGGGCCATACCCACCGCTTCGCACAGGCAGTTCATCGAATTGGCGGTGAACATGCCCGAACAACTGCCGGC
>DSDB01000551.1 GCA_011057845.1 Phycisphaerales bacterium
GCCCAGCCGCGGTTCCAGACAGGCACGCTTCGCGGCGATACGCCCGAACCGCCGGAGGTGGTCATGCCCAAGGATTTCCCACTGGCCAGGTGCTACCGGATCCATCCCCGTTTGCGGGATACCACGCACAGGATCGAGGCCAATGTCCATCTTCTGGCGGCCTGCGGCCGGTTCCAGAGCCCCTTTGTGCCGGTCGATATCGCCGATAGCTACGATGGCTATAGCTGGGCGAAGCTGCCCACCATCGACCAGGTCTGGGTCGATCTGGGCCAGGAGATTGCGACGGACTACCTGCTCGGCCAGAAGATCACGGCCGTTAAGTCCATCTTCATCCACGCCCGGACCAGTGACGGCAAGACCTGGGAGTCCGAGGCGCCCCTGGCGGTCATGTACGACGACGAAGCGCATCGGAGCTTCTACAACGATGAACATCTCTATGTAACGCCCGAGGCCGCCAATGAGCTGTACCCCTCCCAGATGTGGTACTTCTGTGGCGGCTTCAACGAAGAGGGCGACACCTACGACACCCAGGAGTACCTCTTTGAGCAGGACCTGGAGGCCTTCTGGGCCACCGTGGCCGGTCCCGGCGAGTATCTGCGAAGGAAGATCACCTCCGCCGTTGCCGGCGTCGAGGATGACTGGACGCAGATCACCATTACCAGCGACGGTGGGGTCCTGATCCACTGCGAAAACGGGACCCTCAGGACGCTCCGACCGCCCCACGTCAAGAAGGACAAGTCCACGTAAGTTGAATGCCCCACAGGGGGCACAACAGTCAGATTCATTCACGTGTCGATGGCACGCCCACCCAAACGAGGCGTGCCATCGTCGTCTGTAAAGAACTGGAGGTGATTCACATGGCATGGAGACCCACAGCGTATCTGATGGAGGGCGAACTCGACAACACCCATCCCGGCAAGGTCACCGGATGGATGCGGTTCGCCGGCATGGCCGATATCGATGTCGGCGGTGAGCAATCCCGCCAGTTCGCCGGCGAGATCCGATTGCTCAAGAAGGTCCTGGGCTACCCCAGGCCCATCAAGGGCATCGAGGATGAGATGGCCCGCCGGGAGCGGATCGTCCGAAAGCTCCGACGTCTGGCCATCGAGGCCCGGGGCCTGACGGCATCGCTGCCGGACCTGCCGCCGGCGCACTGGTTCGACGGCACGATGCACGATACGAGAGTCCAGGTGGACTTCGGGCGGCATGACCTGGCGGACCTGCTGACCTTCATCGCCGACGTCGGCGTCGGTTACGACGACTGACGGATCCCGCCTGTATCAACCCCTCCCCTTTTGGAAAGGACAACCTATGAACAAGAATGCCCAAGGTGCGCGCAGCCCGCCGCCGGAGCGGCGTATCACGCGCAGCAAGGAGAACCTCAAATCACAACCCCACGTTTAGAAAGGATTTCCAGATGAAGATTATGTACATCAACAATGACGGCGGCGGCTTCGCCGACTACGTCCACGTCAACGACAACACCACGGTGGAGAAGTTCTTCACCCAGCAGATGCCCGGCCGCGAACCCGGCGACTACCTCATCCGCGTCAACCGCTAGCCGGTGCCGCGGGATTACTGTCTCCAGGAGAACGACCGGGTCACCGTGACGCCCACGAAGATCGAAGGCGCCGCCTAAACGGCCTTCTCGGGTGTCCCTATGAAGGAGGGCATCTGTCCGTTGTGTAGATGGACGGATGCCCTCTGTATTTGACAAACCTCAATTTGCATCTACCTGGAAAGGAAGGTTCATCATGTCCTCACCCAACCACAAGACCCGCAAGGCCTA
>DSDB01000574.1 GCA_011057845.1 Phycisphaerales bacterium
AATCTGATTCTGTTTCTCGGCAAGGAACCCAACCTGAACTGGGCGCAGTTCGCCGAGTGCATCTTCGGCCTGTGCGATGAGCTCGACGTCCGGGAGATCGTGTTCATCGGGAGCGTCGCGGGACTGGTTCCGCACACGCGGGAGCCCCGCCTGTTCTGCTCGGCTTCGAATGCGGAATACATGGACACCTTCTCCCACTACGGGATCAAGTCCACGAATTACGACGGGCCGGCCAGCATTGTGACGTATCTGACGGAGCAGTGCGCCGAGCGGGGCCTGAACATGATCAGCATCATGGCGACGGTGCCGGCGTATGTCCAGGGTCAGAATCCCAAGTGCGTGGCGGCCGTGACACGGAGGCTGATCGGGATAATGGACCTCGACGTGGATATGGACGATCTGGTGAAACTGGGCGAGGCGTTCGAGAAACGCCTCGATGAGGCGGTGCGGGAGCAGCCGGAGCTGGCGGGTAATATCCAGAAACTGGAAGAGGATTACGACAGCGACATCTTCAACAACGAGATGGGGGAATTGAAGGACTGGCTCAAGCAACAGGGAATCCGGCTGGATTGAGGACGGATGGATCCGACACGGACGATTCTCTCGGTTACGCAGGTTAACGCGATGGTCAAGGCCGTCGTGGAGGAGGGATTGCCTTCGACGCTGGTGGTGCGGGGCCAAATCAGCGGATGGAAGCGGCATGGGAGCGGGCACTGCTACTTCTCGCTCAAGGACGCGCATGCGGTGCTGGACTGCATGATGTGGTCGAGTAAGTACCGGGCGGTGCGGTTTCGGGTAGAGGATGGGATGGCGGTGCTGGCGACCGGACACGTGGATGTATACGCGGCGCGGGGGCGGTATCAGTTGTATGTCGATAAGCTCGAACCGGAGGGGGTCGGGGCACTGCAGTTGGCCTTCGAGCAGATGGTGCGGAAGTTGCGGGCCGAGGGGCTGTTCGATGAGGAGCACAAGAAGCCGCTGCCGGCGTATCCGATGCGGATCGGGATTGTGACGAGCGGCTCGGGGGCGGCCGTGCACGATATCCGCGACAGCATCTGGAGCCGGTGGCCGTGCGTACGGCTGTTTCTGTATCCGGTGGCGGTGCAAGGGGAGGGGGCGGCCGCGGAGATTGCGGCGGCCATCGCCGATGTGAACCGGCGCAACGCGGAACTGAAGCTCGATGTGCTTATTGTGGGCCGTGGCGGCGGATCGCTGGAGGACCTGTGGGCGTTCAACGAGGAGGCGGTGGCCAGGGCGATCTATGCGTCGAAGATTCCGGTGATCAGCGCGGTGGGGCACGAGGTGGATACGACGGTGGCGGACCTGGTGGCCGATGCACGGGCCTCGACGCCGACGAAGGCGGGGGTGACGGCCGTGCCCGATAAGGTGGAGGTTCTGGGTAGGCTGGGGTATTTCTGGCGGCGGCTGGAGGCGATGGCGCGGGGGCGGCTGGAGCTGGCGGGCCAGCGGCTGGAGCGGGTGCTGGCCAGTTGGGTGTTTCGCGAGCCTCTGTCGCTGGCGGCCGAGGCGGCGCAACGCCTCGATACGCTGGAGTCGGACTTGGTCGATGCGATGCGGCGGCGGATGGCCGGGTTGCAACGGCGGCTGGTGGACAGCTACGAACAGGTCGGGCGACTGGAGCCGCATCGGCTCATCGGGCGGCGGACGGTGGAGTTGAACGAGCTGGCGGGGCGGTCGAGGGCGGCGGTGCTGGCCGGCCTGCGGCGGCGGGAGGCGGGGTTGGCGGCGGTCGAGGGGCGGCTGCGGCCGGCGATAGCGGCGGTG
>DSDB01000664.1 GCA_011057845.1 Phycisphaerales bacterium
CCGCACGAGCATGTACTTGCGAGGTCTCGACGTCCGGGCCCGATAATCCTGACTCTTCTGCTGCATGTATTGCCTTGAAAAAAGGCCGGTTCCCGGCCTCAAAAACGCCTTCTCAGTGCCATGCCGTTCGCCCTTGAGCCCAGGCGAACGCCTCCGCCCCCTCAACCGGCTGCACGATCAGCCATTATAGTCGGCTCAGCCAGTTTGAGCAACAGATGTTCGAAAATCAGCTTCTCATTGACCGACGATTCCACCCATCGCATAGCCTCATAGCCTTCGGTCACGCCGGCGCCACAGCCTTCGGGGCCCATCCAGCCGGCCAGTTGCTGGATCACGCCGCGCTGGTCGGCGTGGACGATGTCATCGGCCACCCCCAGGGCCAGCTTCATGGCGTCGTTGATGGCCGTTACGGCCATCTCCAACAGCAGACCCTGGCAGCGACGGTTGATATCGCTCTTGCTGATACCCTCGTCAGCCTTCTCCCAGACGGCGGCGATCTGCTTGCCCATCGCAATCCACCGCTCGGCCGCGTCCAGGCATCCACCGTAGCGCAGTTGGGCCAGCGATTGGACAATCGCCTTCTTTGCTTCGTAGATGCCCGCCCCGTCCAGTTCCAACCGACCCCACCGGCACGCCCGCCCGATGCTCCCGGCGGCGAACCGCCCGAAAAACTCCACGGCCGGGCCCGCCAGCCCCATTTCCCGCAGCTTTTGCGTGATCCGTTCGACAGCCACCGGGCCGAACCGCACAATCTGGCAACGCGACCGCGTAGTCGGCAGCAGCCGCTCCAGCCGGGTGCATAGAAGGATGATATGGCAGAAATCCGGCGGCTCCTCCAGCGACTTAAGCAGGCAGTTCTGCGAGGCATTATTGAGCTTCTCGCCCTCGCTGACCACGAACACCCGCCGTGGCGACAACGCCGGCCGGGCCGTGATCTTGTCCACCAGGAACTCTCGGATGACGTCGATGGGCATCTCCACCGGAGCCGCCTTGCCCTTGCCGTCCTTCGTATACTCCCTCAACTCCTTGTAGACATGGGCGAAATCCGGATGCGCCCCGCCCGCGAAAATGCGGCAGCTCTCACAAACGCCGCAACTGTCGGCGAAACCGCCCGCGACCACGGGCTTGTGGCACAGCAGCAGCCTGGCCCACTGCAGGGCCGTGGTGAACCTGCCCACGCCGTCTGCCCCGGCAAAGATATAAGCGTGAGGCACCCGCCCGCAGGCATAGGCCTTCTGCAGCATGTCGATGGCCCGCTCCTGACAAAACACATCCCGCAACCCCATCATCCGAACGCCCTCCGAACCGCTTCGACCACCCACTCGTGCACCGTGTCGGCATCGGCCGTCGCGTTGACGACCACAAACCCGTCTCGCCCGGCCGCCAGTTGCAGAAACCCCTCCCGCACTTTCTGATGATAGCCGCCGCCCTTGCGTTCCATCCGGTCCAGTTCACGATTGAGCCGCCCGGCCGCCGTCTCCAGGTCCACATCCAGAACAATCGTCAAATCCGGCCACACCCGCTCCAGGCAATCGGCCGCGATCCGCAGCACCTTCTCGACGCCAAAGCCGCCCGCATGACCCTGATACGCACACGTACTGGACAGCCACCGATCCAGCACCACACACCGACCCGCCGCCAGCGCCGGCGCCAGCCTCTCGTGCCACAACTGGGCGCGAGCGGCCATGTAGAGCATGACCTCCGTCCGCGTGGCCATCGCCTCGTGCTCCACGCTCAGGAGAATCTGCCGAATCTTATCTCCGATGGCGGTATCGCCGGGGTC
>DSDB01000363.1 GCA_011057845.1 Phycisphaerales bacterium
GCCGGTCCGGGGCCACTTTCTCAGACAATCGAATTGGGGGCTTCCCATAATGGGCTGGAGAAGCAAACTGATAATGTCGCTCATCGTGTATTTCGCCGGATTCGCCACGGCGATCTACGTGCTGGGGCCGACGCCCGAAGGCGCTGCGCCGGCCAGAATCCCCGGCACGGAGATAGACTCCGAGGCCTTTGTCCAGCGATTCAATGAGGGCATGCACAAGGCCGCCGCCACCGGTAAGGAAATCGCGGTTCGCGCCGGCAAGTACATGAAGGACAAGATGCAGGACATGGACATCAAGGCCGACGGATAGGCCCGATCTCAACGAAACAAACGCTCACTGCGGCTGATCTCAAACGTTGCTCAGAATTGCCATTGGGGGGCATATTCGCAACCTGCGGCCGTGGGTCCCTGGGATCCACGGCCGTCTCTTTGCGCGCCCTTGCCGGCAACGGCGCGTCAGATCGGCGTGCTCGTCGGCCAGTTCGTGGATTCGCTCCACCGGCGCAACTGCCTGCAAATGAAGGTGTTGCGCTATTGTTCACTCTGAGGCAGGACACGGAACGTAACGGGGGCGTTGCCGATTCGGTCGTAGAGGCGGACGTGGCGGCGGTGCGGGTGCCATTCGAGGAACACGTTGGTAATGGCGGTCCACAGCGAAACCCACGCCGCAACGGTCAGCCCCTGCGAGAGGATCTCTTCAAGCACCCCCTCGACCCAGGGCAGTCGCCTTGCCTCAATCGCCATCGCCATCAGGGCCAGACCCACGACGAACAGCACCAGGGCCCGCCTGTACATGCCGAGGATTTCCCTCCTCTCGACCTTTTGAAGGTATTCGCAATAGGTACGGATGCTATTGCGAACGCGATCCTGGACGACCTCGCGGGGCATCTGTCCGAGGGAGATTCGGATGACGAAGGGCAGACGGCCGATCTCTCTGGCCGACTCGGTCAGATAGTCCATGAACTCGTCTTCGAGGTCCTTCTTGAGATAGGGTGCCGTGCGGTCAAAGTTGCTGTAGAGATGCTCCACGCTGTGGACGGAGACGTCAATAATGACTCTTCCATCGGGGGCCAGTTCGTATCTTTCGATGATGTCCTTCCTGGACGCCATAATCCAAGGAGTATATCACGGGCGAGCCGGACCAGGCAAGACCCCCGCCGTGGTCGAGGCCATGGGCCGTAGAGGGATAGGCAGGGGCCGCGATCAGGTCAACGGAGGGGCGAGGATTGGCCAATGCGGGGCAGGGTCCGTATCCGACCGGTTCGTGCGATAACGGCCGTTCCAGATGCGACGGGGGCGACGAACGCGTGGGGCAAGTCCTATAAAAGAACGCCGTTGCCGGCGGTGTTGCAGGCGGCTGTCCGTGCCGGCAGTGGGTGCTTGCCGCCGAGGTTGCGTGTCGCTGGCTCGTTCGGTATCATCCGTTGAGTTGTCTACAGCGCTGTCGGACACATGTTGGAGAACGATATGAGACGGTCAGTATTGTCGGCGGTTGTTGCGGTCCTGGTTATGGCTGCCATCGGTTCCGGGGCGATGGTCCCTCAGAAGTTGTGGTGTGAGTATTTGGAGGACCCGGCCGCTATTGACGTGGCCCAGCCCCGGCTGAGCTGGGTCCTGGCATCTGAACAAAGAGGTCAGCGCCAGACGGCTTACCAGGTGCTTGTGGCCGATTCGCCCGACCTGCTGACGGCGGACAAGGCCAACCTCTGGGATAGCGGCAAGGTCCTCAGCGACCAGACCACCCATATTGTCTATGGCGGCAAGGCCCTGCCATCGCGGCA
>DSDB01000015.1 GCA_011057845.1 Phycisphaerales bacterium
GGTTTTTGGCTGGCTTTGACATAGTGGCTGATTATAATTCGGCAAAGGTCGGCAGGGAAAGTATGCGCCTGCGGATTGGCCGGTGTTGAGGGTATGTCCGGACCGACCAGAATGTGAACTATCATCTCGTGCAGAAGGATTCGACACACGAGCCATTCTATGCGACAAGGATCGTTCTTACTGCTTGGATGCGTGCTGGCCCTGACGGGGGGGCGGACGGTTCGGGCGATTGAGGACAAGCAGGCGGCCCGGTTTGTCGGGCAGGACCTGCAACTGCGCGGAACCAATCTGGTGCATTTTCAGATCGCCACGGACGGCGGCCAGGGGATGGGTACCGAGCACATCATGGTCTTCCGTGAGGGCTTCAGCCTGCGGATCGGGTCCAACCACTTCGAGACCGAAAGTGCCGTCGTGCTCATGGAGCCCGTCAAGACGGACTTCCGCGGCCGCGAGCATATCTTCTACCTGGTCCGGGCGTACCTCGAAGGCGAGGTGGGCACGGCCAGCAGTGGCGAGGCGCTGACCAGCGGCGTCCGGGAGGCCGAGCCCGACGGGGGCATGGCGCTGATGCTTCGGTTCAGCGTGATGGGGGAGGTGTTTGTGTCGGCCGACCAGCGAGAAACCGCCGATCCGCGCGGCCTGCGGCTGTACGGAAGGGCCATAGCAGTACTGGGAGAGCGGTTTAAGGAGGAACGGCCGCGCCGGATCAGGAGCGGAGGGGCCCGCGAACTGCTGCCCAGTCCGGGGGCCAGGGTGCCCAAGTTCCGCTATCCCATCAACATCGCCGCCGCCGGTTCGCTCTCGCCCCGCATCGAATCCACCGAGGCCTCGGATGGGACCAACATCGCCACGGTCATGGGCCGGTTCTACCTCTGGCAGAAACAGGACGACAGCGGCTCCATGCTCGAGATGGAGGCTGACAGCGCCGTCATCTTCTATGCTCAGGCCGAGGACCTGTCCGTGGATGCGCAGGGCGCCTCCGATATCCTGGCCAGCGGCCTCGTTGAGGGGATTTATCTCCGCAGCAACGTGGTGATGCGGGAAGGTGAGCGGTCCATCCGCGCCGACGAGATGTTCTACGATTTTCAGCGTCAGAAGGCCCTGGCGACCAACGCGGTCATGCGGACCTATGACGAGCAGCGGGGCGTGCCGGTGTACGTCCGTGCGGTGAGACTGCGGCAGATTGCCGAAAACCGCTTCGCCGGCGACGACGTCGTGATCACGACCAGCGAGTTCTACGCACCGCAGGTGTCGTTGCACGCCACCAAGGTCGCCATCACGGATATGACCCGCATCGACGAAGATGCGCCGCCCGGTGCCCCCAGCCTCTACAACGCCCAGATGCAGAACGCCCGGTTCAAACTGGGCGATCTGACGTTGCTGACCGTCAACGAGGTCGAGGGCAGGTTGGATCGGCCCGAGATCCCGCTTCGCGGGGCCAGCGCCGGCCACAGCAAGACCTGGGGCACATCCGTGGAGACCCGGTGGTACCTGGAGCGGCTGCTCGGCCTCAAGGAGCAGCCGGGGACCGATAGCACGCTGTCGTTGGACTATTTCAGCAAACGGGGAATCGGCGGGGGCATCGAATCGGAGTACACCAAAGAGAATTACTTCGGGAATATGCTGGGCTATGTGATCAACGACCAGGGCAAGGACCGCCTCAGCCGGCTGCGCGGGCGCAGGAATGTCGAACCGCCGCGGGAGCTTCGCGGGCGATTCTCCTGGCAGCATCGCCAGTTCCTGCCGTATAACTGGCAATTCACCGGCGAGGTCA
>DSDB01000630.1 GCA_011057845.1 Phycisphaerales bacterium
CCCACGCCGCGTGGGAGCGGATCGCCGCCGATACAACGCTGCCGCCACTTCACCGCGACAACGCGCGTCGCCACCTGGCCCAGGCCCGGCGGATGCAACAGGGATTGCCTGCCCGCGACCCCGCCGACTATCGTGCCGCGTTGCCGGTTGTGCCTGCGCCGGCCATCGTGTTCCATGTCGCACCCGCCGGAAGCGACACCGCCGATGGTTCCGAGGATAAGCCCTTTCGCACCCTGGAGCGGGCCCGCAATGCCGTGCGCGACTTGAAGAAGTCCGGCGGCGGGACGCTGCCCAAGGGCGGCGTGGCCATCATGATTGGCGGCGGATCGTACACGGTGGAGCGGTCGCTGGCCCTGACGGCCGAGGACTCGGGCACTGCCGAGGCCCCGATGGTCTATCAGGCCAAGTCCGCCCAGACGCCGGTCTTCAAGGGAGGCGTCCGAATCCGTACATGGAAGCCGGTTTCGGATGCCGAGCTTCGCAACAAGCTCGATGCATCGGTTCGCGACCGCGTTCTGGAGGCGGACTTGAAGGCGCTGGGTGTGACGGACCTGGGCGATGCGACGGCACTGCGCAAACGGCCGGAGTTGTTCGTGGACGGCCGGCCCCAGACGCCGGCCCGCTGGCCCAACGAAGGGTTCGTCAAGACCGGCGACATCCTGGGCACGGACACCTTCAAGGTCTGGGGTTCCATCGAGGGGTGCAAGGACGGCAAGTTCCGATACGTCGAAGACCGGCCGAGCCGCTGGCTCGATGAGCCGGATGTCCGCCTCTACGGTTACTGGTTCTGGGACTGGTACGAAGAATATCAGAAGGTCGCCTCCATCGACGCCGAGAGCAAGGCCTTCACGTTGGCCCAGCCCTATTCAAATTACGGCTACCGTAAGGACCAGCGGTATTACGCGGTGAACATCCTGCGGGAGCTTGACCAGCCGGGCGAATGGTACCTCGACCGCCGAAGCGGGATGGTCTACTGGCTGCCGGGCGAAGGGGTCGACCCGTCGAGGGCCGAGACGGTCCTGAGTGTGTTCGACCAGCCCTTCCTGACCATGAGCGATGTTAAGAACGTAATAGTCATCGGGCTGACGATGCAGGAAGGCCGCGGCGATGGAATCCGCATTCGCGGCGGGGCCGATTGCCTGGTGGCCGGTTGCACAATCCGACAGCTCGGCGGCGACGCCATCGTCGTTGAGGGCGGGCAACACCACGGCGTCTTCGGATGCGTCATGCACACGCTCGGATGCGGAGGGACCCGCGTGGCCGGCGGAGATCGCCGGACGCTGACAGCCGGGCGGCATTTCGTCGAGAACTGTACGGTGTTCGACATCTCGCGGCTTAAGAGGACCTATACGCCGGCCGTCCACCTCGACGGCTGCGGCAACCGGATCGCCCACAATCTGTTCGAGCGGATGCCCTCCTCCGCGATGCGTATCGAAGGCAACGACCATCTCATTGAGCTGAACGCCGTTCGCCACGTCGTCCAGGAATCGGACGACCAGGGCGGCATCGACATGTACGGCAATCCCCTCTACCGAGGGGTCGTGATCCGCTGGAACCGGTGGAGCGATATTCGCGGCGGCACGCACTGCGGGGCCGCGGGTATCCGGCTGGACGACATGATTTCGGGTATCGCCGTCTATGGGAATATCTTCGAGCGTTGCGGGGCCGAACTCTTTGGCGGGGTCCAGATCCACGGCGGCAAGGACAACCTCGTGGATAACAACCTCTTCCTCGATTGCTATGGGGGGATCAGCTTCTCCCGCTGGGGCGAGAA
>DSDB01000327.1 GCA_011057845.1 Phycisphaerales bacterium
CCGCCGATATTCGTCTCGATTGTATGCACGGGCGAATCCGCGATCAGTTGCACCCCCACGGCCGCGGCCAGATGATAGACGACGTCCGACCGGCGGACCCATTCGTCCATCAACCCCTTATCCCGGATGTCGCCAATAATCAGCTCGAACCCGTCCCGGCGGTTCAGGTGCGCCACGTTGGCCCGGCTGCCGGTGCTGAGGTTATCCACGACGACGACCTCCCAGCCGTCATCGAGCAGCCGCTGGGCCAGATGCGACCCGATGAAGCCTGCACCGCCTGTAATCAATGCCTTCATGGAATCGCCGTCTATAGGACCCTATGGAAAAGCCGTCTGTTGCCGCCGCCAAACCGCGACGCCGAATAATAACCGGCAACCGCCCCGGCGGCAACCTGGGCCGTCGGCGCATACTCCGTCCCCGTCGGCTGCGCACCATCGCTGTCACAGCCCGCGGGCTGGACCCCAAACCCTCCGACGTTGGCTGGACCGATCGTGCAGGGGCACAGCCATGTTCTCGGACTCAACGCCGGGTCATTGTTGTGTCGGTTATCTCACGTAAGTATCGACGTGCAAAAGACATGTCTTTAGTCAACCCTGCCAACCAAGCCCCTCCACGTTCCTATAATTACGCCCAGAACACTACTCCAGAAGCCGCCGTTGCGTTCATGTGGGGTGTCCGTTCCCAAAGGCGTGCCTGGCTTCAGGGCCAGGACTGTGGCTCCCAGAATGGCCTTGGGAGCGCTCGACGGGCCGGTATTTGGGCAAACTCGGTTGCCGTGGCCCATCGACCATCCATAAATTCCAGCATATTACCGGACTATGATGCTGACGTTATCCCGGCCAGGGGCCTGCGAAACCTGTTCAAGGTGGGCAAACCAGCGCCTCCGTTGCAATTATGGCCGAACAATCCGTCGATGATGGTAAAATATTATACCAGAGGCCAAAGAATGCCGCAAGCGACCCGCATAATGCCGTTGATCATCCTTGTCGCGACGACCCTTGCACCGGCGGCGCGCGCCGAGAAGACCATCAGCCGCAGTGTTCTATACGACAAGATAAGGGGGATGTGGCTGGGTCAGCTTATCGGAAACAACGCCGGACGGGCCACCGAGGGCAAGTATTCCAGCTCCTCGCCCAATCCAGATCCATCAGTGCCCTGGGTCCTCAAGCAGATATGGGACGGGGATGACGATACGGACATGGAGTACCTGGCCCTTCATATCCTGGAGGCCACGGCTCTGGACCCCAACAACGCCGAACTGGCTCAGCAATGGCTGGACCATGTAACCGCCTCCGGGATATACATCGCCAACAAGCAGGCGTGGTGCCTGCTTCAGGACGGCCTGATCCCCCCGGCTACAGGTTGCCGCCGCTATAACCGCCACTGGTACGCCATCGACGCGCAGATTACCACCGAATCCATCGGGGCCCTATGTCCGGCGCTGCCCCAGGCGGCCGTCGATCTGACCGGCCGGTTCGCCCGTATCACCAACGAGGGCTATCCCGTCCATGCGGCCCAGTTCTACGCCGCCCTCTACGCCAACGCCTTCTTCGAGTCCGATGTCATGACGCTCATCGCCGGCGCCCTGGAGGCGGTGCCCGCATCGAGCCGGACCCGGGCGGTGATCACTGATTGCATCGACTGGTACATTCAGGACTTCGAGGATTTCGACCTCAACTGGCGGGCCACGCGGGCGAAACTGTACGACAAGTACGTCGGGGCCGACAGCTTCGGCCGCTACCACAACTGGGTCGAGTCCACCGTCAACACCGGC
>DSDB01000546.1 GCA_011057845.1 Phycisphaerales bacterium
CTCTGGGTCGCTCTGTAAACCCCCATGGGGTTGCCGACGTCGGCCGTCTTGACCGCCGCTGCATCCGTTCCGAAGTAGACATTGTGTTGTACAGCGGCATCACCCGGCAACCAGCTCACCTGACCGACTGCATCCACGCTGGCCACCAAGCCGTTCGGTGGATTCGGGCCGTACGCCTGCCGTGGGTCTTCCAACATGGACTTTTTGACCTCTACCGCCGTCAGCGACCGATCGTAGATTCTGACGTTGTCCAACCATCCCCTCCACCGCTCCCCGGCGGCGTCGCCGCCCATGAAAAAAGGATTGGAGGCGATAGGGGCTGTTGTGGTGTTCGTGCCCGCCAACTCTCCGTTGCGATAGTACGTCAACGTCTCGCCTTCCTTGACAACCGCGTGATGCACCCATATTCCCGCCGGCAGATCGTCATAATCTATGGTCCCGTTATGGCCGTCGCTGTAGTACTCAAACTGGGTGGGCGTAAATTTGATAAACTGAAGCGGCGAGGTCGTGCCACCGTATCGATTGCCCACAATCGTCTGGTTCACCCCCGTTCCGTCGCCGTCCTGCTTGGCCCAGAAAGTCCATGAAAAAGCATTCTCCAGCGTCATTGCAGGTATCGTACCTGCGCGGACATAGGCTCCACCGGTATCGTCCCCGTTGAAGCTGAGTACCTCACCCTGGTCGGGATCGGTGTACCATGCGACACCGTTAGGCCCCAGACCGCCCGTGCCGCCGGCCGCCAGTGTGCCGTGATTACCATGCCCCGACCAATCGACGACCGTCGTTGTCTCGCCCGCTTCAAACTTCCACCACCCCCTCAGATTCGGGTCCGTGACCGGAATAAGGGGTATCGTCGTGTAACTCCACACCTCGCCCCTGACCACCTGCAGAGTCGAATCGAGACTATCCACCCGCCAGTAGTAGGTCGTGCCGTCCGCCTGGCCGCTCGGTGTGTATGTGCCACCGGGGGTTGTCACCTTCTCCTGTCCCAGGGCTGCATTCAACGCCGCATCATACGTCGTCTCGACATACACCCGGCTGGCGATCGCTCCAAGGCCCGGCGTCCAACTCAATGGAGCGTTCTTCAGGACATACACGGCGCCGTCGGGCGGCGTCGGATTAAACGCCTGCACTGAAGTCACCGTAAAGTGCCAGACATTGCCCGACCAGGGGCTGTCCGGACGCAGATCATTGACCTCTTCGACACGCCAGTAATAGGTCGTGCCGGGAACCAGACCCACCGCAAAGTAACTGTCCACATCCTGGAGACCCTTATCCGTCCCCCCCGTACCATTGGCAACATCCGTTTGGCTGGTTCCCAAATACACACGATGCTGCGCGGCGTAATCTCCGGCACGCCAACTCAACACCTTCGCGGTCTGTTCGATGGCAGCCCCGTTGGGAGGATCAGGGACGGTGGGAATCGGCACGGAGGCCAGATCCTTGACCTCCGCGGCATTGAGAGCACGCTCATAGATACGGACATCCCGCATCCATCCTCGCCACCGCTCCCCGGCGGCTTCGCCGCCCATGTACAGCGGGTTGGAATCCATCGTCGCCGTGACGGTGCTCGTCCCCGACGGAGCTCCATTTCGGTAATACGTCAGCGTCGTCCCGTTCTTGACCACTGTGTGATGAATCCACACGCTTGTGGGAATATCAACGTAGTCGATGAACATTGAGGTTCCGGCGTTGTAATATTCGAAATTCGTGGGCGTAAACTTGACGAACTGAAGCGGCGAATCCGTACCGCCGTAACGATTGCCGAGTATGA
>DSDB01000483.1 GCA_011057845.1 Phycisphaerales bacterium
CCCGGCGACGGCCTGGGCTGGTTGAACTGCATATTCGAGACGACCATCTTGTCCACGACCACGCGGCCGAGCAGCAGATTGTAGACGCTGGCGTCGGCGGAGATCTCGTCAATCGCCACCTGGTTGTTGGCCGGTTGGCGGGCGTCGGTGACCTGGATTCCCTTGGCCGAGGCACTGCCGCTGAGGATGCCCAGGCTGAGCGCATCGAGGTTCACTTCGGCCCCATTGACCCATGTCAGTTTTGCCACCGCGTAGTCCCTGGCCTTGTCGTCCTTGATGGCCGTCACCAGCAGAACGCACAGGCCCAGGACAATGATGGCCAGGACGATTCCCGCCTTGCGAAGGATCGTCGCCTTACTGGTGAAAAGCGATTTGGCGTCCTTCGTCCGCCTGCCGATGAGGATTCGGTCGAGTATCCGCACCCAAGTCTTGGAGTACCACTGCCGGAAGCGTTCGGAGTTCTCTTCGAGTCTAAGCAGTTGTTTACGAAACTGGATCACCAGCAGGGCCAGCAGGAACCCCGCCAGACCGCCAACGATGGGCCCGGCCACGATTCCGCCGGCCACGGCGTACCGGCTGAGGTCCGTGATTCCGATGACGGGCACGGCCGCCAGCAGCCTCAGCAGCGGGGCCAGGTAGTCGTGTACGCCGACGCCGATATGGTAGAGAACGGGCGCCGCGGCGAAACACAGGCCCTTGCCCGCGGCAAAGGTCATCAGAAACAGACCGATGTGCACGTTCAGGATGAGCACCAGGACGATGATGGCGACGTGCAGGCCGGAGAAACCCGGAACCAGCCCGAAGGTGAACCCCAGCAACGTGGAGATGAAGATGATGACGGGCGAGACACCCCCGCGCAGGATCGCCAGCCACCGGCGGATGAACTTCGGCATCGGTAGTATCATATCGCCCCCTTTCAGACAGTGCCAGGAGCACCAGACGCTCCAGAAATCCGTTTCTTTTATCCGGGCCCATTCTTGGCCCCGTCACGGCCTCTGTCCAGTGAAAAATCTCTGTGCCGGATTGTCTGAGACCCTGCACCAGTGGCCCGAACCGGGGTTGACAGAGGCCGGGGTACGGGATAGGATTGCCCCAGCCGACGTGGGCTGGCAAAGTTGAGCCGGCTGGTGAGTAGGTATGGAGACCACAGATGGCCCGAAACGTACTGGGTATTATGATGTCCGTCGCGGCCGGTGCGGGTTTGCTGACGCTGGCCGGCTGTGAGAGCGATACATCCGGGGTCCTGCGCCTGGGCAGCGGCCCGTCCTCGGATATGGGCGTTCGCCCGCCAAGCGGATTTCAAAGTGAAACGCCCCCGGTCGAGGATGCCGAGGTCGTCGAGGTGCGCATCAGCAACACCGATGGGTCGGTCAGCACCGTGAAGCTGCGAAAACGGGGGTCGTCCTACGTCGGCCCGCGGGGGGAGAACTACAGCGAATTGCCTACGGAATCGCAATTGCGGCCGTTTTACGGCCATTAGGGGCTCGGCGACGGGGAAAAACCGCCCGGATGGGTGAAATTTCTGTTGAAATCCTCGGCACAGAGGCTATACTCCAGAATTCTTGAATTTTCGGAGTATCAGCCATGAAGAAAGACATACATCCCGAATACCATACCGTTACGGTGCGTTGCGGCTGTGGCGGCACGTTTGAGACCCGCAGCACATCGAAGGAAATCCATGCGGAAATCTGCTCCATGTGCCACCCGTTCTATACGGGCAAGCAGAAGTTCGTCGATACGGCCGGCCGCATTGAGCGTTTCCAGAAGAA
>DSDB01000411.1 GCA_011057845.1 Phycisphaerales bacterium
GATGAATATGCACATGGAGCGTCGCGTGTTTCTACGGCTTGCGGGGGCGGGTTTGGCGGGCCTGGCTACTGGGGTGGGCGAGGCGGCGGGCCGGGGCGAACGGGCGCAGCGGCGCCGGGGCGGCGACCTGCCAAATTTCATCGTGATTCTATGTGACGACCTGGGGTATGGCGACCTCGGCTGCTACGGCTCGACAAAACACCGCACGCCCCGGATTGACGCTATGGCGGCCGAGGGCATGAGGCTCATGGATTTCTACGTAACCAGCGGTGTCTGCACTCCCTCGCGGGCGAGCCTGATGACGGGGTGCTATCCGCAGCGGGTCGGTTTGCACATGAGCGACCGCAACGAATGCGTCCTGTACCCGGCGGCCAGGTCCGGACTGCATCCGAATGAAACCACGATTGCCGAGGTGCTTAAGGAGGCGGGGTACGCCACGGCGTGCATCGGCAAGTGGCATCTGGGCGACCAGCCGCCGTTTCTGCCGACGAACCACGGATTCGACTACTACTTCGGGATTCCGTACAGCAATGATATGGGCCAGGCCCAGCGCAAGGACAATCCACCGCTGCCCCTGCTGCGCAACACGACCGTAATCGAGGCCCCCGTGGACCAGAATACGCTCACGAGGCGGTACACGGACGAGGCCCTGAGGTTCATTCGGGCGAACCGCAATCGCCCGTTCTTCCTGTATCTGCCCCATTCGATGCCTCACAATCCCGTCCATGCGGGGGATGCATTCCGCGGCAAGAGCGTCAATGGCGTCTATGGCGATGCGGTGCAGGAGATTGACGCCTCGACGGGCGGGATACTTGATGCCCTGCGAACCCTGGGGCTGGATGGGCAGACGCTGGTGGTCTTCACGTCGGACAACGGCGCCGAGCAGCGCTGGGGTGGCTCGAACGCACCACTATCCGGGTGGAAGGGCACGACGAGCGAAGGCGGGATGCGGGTGCCCTGCATTGTGCGGTGGCCGGGGCACGTTGCGGCCGGCTCGGTGTGCCGGGAGGTGGCCACCACGATGGATTTTCTGCCCACCTTTGCGAAGCTGGCGGCCATGTCGGCTCCCACCGATCTCACTATCGACGGCAAAGATATTACCGGACTTATTACCGGCCAACCAGGTGCCGAATCGATCTATGAGGCGTTCTACTACTATCTGATGGACCAGTTGCAGGCCGTCCGGTCGGGTCGGTGGAAGCTGCACTTGGCGCTGGAGACCACAAAGCGAAGCTGGGGCCGGCCCGGGCCGGAGCGGGCTGCGGCTTTGTACGACCTGGAAAATGACAGGGCCGAGACAAAAAACCTTGCAGATCAGTACCCAACCGTGGTAGAAGAGCTGCTTTCGCTTGCTGCAAAGGCCCGGAAGGACCTGGGGGACTTGGGTGTCCGAGGCGCCGGGCAGCGCGGACCGGGCTGGGTCCAATGGCCCAAGCCGCTGGTCAAGGCCCCATGAAACGGGCGTAGGTATGGCTGAAGAACGCTCCCGCGGCGGTGAAAACGCCCAAACGGGTGTGATATTGACGGTCGAGCAATACCTCCGGAAGGTAGCCACCTTTGCCGGCAACGACTTTGGTGGGCGGTTCAGGAGCCAGTTTCGAGACCGGCGAGGCACCAGCGAACTGGCGATGCTGGCCTGTCCGAGTCTTGATGAGTTGGAGCAGCTTCGCCGGGCCGTGGCGATCATGACGGCCGCCGAGAAGCGCGATGCCGCATTCTTGACGGACGAACAGGTGGCCACGATAGCTAGGGATGCCGACGCCGATGC
>DSDB01000635.1 GCA_011057845.1 Phycisphaerales bacterium
AGATGCTGGCCGAGGTATACCGGATGCTGGTGCTCAATCTCGGCGAACCGCCCCGGCAGTTCGAATGGCGGCACGAGGACCCCAACTCCAAGCCGACCGCACCGAAGAGTTACACGCCGAGGAACTTCTATGAGGAATTCGTGGGCGTTGAGCTGGGTGACTATGTCAACGTGTTCAGCGATCCGTCGAAGGAGTACGGCAAGCACTACGAAATCCGCATGACCTCGAACATCCAGGGCGGCCGCAACGTCCGCTTCGTCAATGTCCGGCCGGAGGTCCTCAAGGCCGCGGCGCTCAAGTCGGTCCTCGCCAACGAACCTGTATGGTTTGCCTGCGACGTCGGCAAGGACCAGAGCCGCGAGCATGGAATCATGGCCCTGGATATGTACGACTACGAGGCCGTCTACGGCGTGGACCTGTCCATGACCAAGGCCCAGCGGTCACTCTATCGGGAAAGCGTACCAAACCATGCGATGGTCTTCGTGGGCGTGGATATGAAGGACGAGACGCCGGTCAAGTGGCTGGTGGAGAACAGTTGGGGAACCGACCGCGGCAGCAAGGGCTACTGGGCCATGTACGACGGCTGGTTCGACGTGAACGTCTACTGTTCGGTGCTCAAGAAAGACTATATCCCTGACGATGTGCTCAAGGCCTTCGAGCAGCCCGTGATTCAGTTACCCGTGTGGGACCCCATGTGGTCGTTCGTCAATTGATACCTGGGTTGACTGGGACCTTCATTGACCGAGAGCCGTGAAGCCGTTATCGGCTGCTTTGCGCCGTTCGGTAGAGCCACAGACCGACGGCAGCGAACACGGCGACGCCAAGGACCCCGCCATACGGCAGGATATGGCCGGTCACGTGCTCGATATAGGGCAGGTCGATGTTGATCTGCTTGAGGATGACAATGGGAATCGCCAGAAGGATTCCCATGAGGGCCTCGCCCGTGATCAGGCCCGACGCGAAGAGCAAACCGTTGTTGTTTCCCGCTTCGGCCCCGGCCTGTTGCCTGTTGCGGGCGAGTTTGACGGCGTAATGGATGAGCCCACCGGCGAAGATCGGCACGGACAGCTCCAGGGGCAGGTAGAAACCGATGGCTACGGCCAGTACGGGCGTGCGGAATGGGCTCTTGCGTGATTCGAGAAACAGGTCCAGCATGATGATGCCTGCCGCCACAGCCATGCCTATCAGCGCGAACTTCCACGGCATATCGCCCCGGAAGACGCCCTTGGAGACCGAGGCCATCAGGTTGGCCTGGACGGCCGACAGGGCCCCCTTGGCCGCGCCGGGCTCGCCCTTGAAGCCGTAGGCCTGGTGCAGAAGCATCAGCACCGGCGCGATGACCAGCGCCCCGGAGACCGTGCCGACCATCTGCATGACCTGCTGCTTCCAGGGGGTCGCTCCGACAATGCGTCCGGCCTTGAGGTCCTGCATGTTGTCGCCGGCGATGGCCGCGGCGCAGCAGATAACCGACCCGACGACGATGGCCGCCGCCGGTCCGTTGGCCGCCCCCTTGCCCATCAGCAGCACCAGCAACAGGCTGGACAACACAATGGTGGCGATGGTGATGCCGGAGATGGGATTGTTCGATGAACCCACCAGACCCGCCATATATCCGGCCACCGCCGAAAAGAGAAACCCCGCGACGAGCATCACCACGGCCATCGGTACGGTAATCGCCATGTTGCCAACGAACGTCTGATAAACCAGAAACAACGGAACCACCGACCCCACGATCAGCATGAGGACCCATTTCATGTTCATGTCC
>DSDB01000559.1 GCA_011057845.1 Phycisphaerales bacterium
GCACTGCAGCTACGCCTACCACCTGCCGTTCGACATGTACGCCCTGACGACGTCGAGCGAGCCGGGCATGGCGGTGGCGGCCGACCCGAACCCCTGGACCGATGGTTGCGGCGTCCGTACGGGTCGTACTGACACCGACTTTACTGCTTTCGCCAACACCACCACGGGGATCCTGGCGGCGGTTCCGAACACCGACTCCGTCCGCAAGGGTAACAGCCTGATGCACCAGGACGAGGGCCAGAACGTGCTGTTCCTCGACAGCCACGTCGAATTCGCCAAGAGGGCGACGGCGGGCATTAACGAAGACAACATCTACACCCACTGGAACAGCACGCACAGGTCCACAGGCAACGGTCCGACGAACACGCTTCCCCCGACCGGCACTCGCGGCCGTACGGATTCGTTCTGTGTCAATGACGGACCCAGCACCTGCGGCGCGACGCCGGGGACCGGCGGCGGCACCAGCACCACCGACCCCCGTCGCCCGTAACAAAAGGGATCGGCCGGCGTGTCTTCAGCGCACGATGGCTGGATTCCGAAACAAACAGCCTCCATACGGCGGTCCCGCTCCGGGAGACGCGGGACCGCCATCTGAAAACGGACCGAGCCGCCACGCCCGGCCGGGTTGCATCCGATCCGGGGTTTCGTATATGCGGCCGTCTTGTTCGACGGGTGCGGGTGTGTTAGATTGGCCTTCAGACTCGGAACGCCGGTCGTGTGATCGGTTGCCGGCAGTGGTCTTGGGCCAATGGAAAACAGGATGTTTCTGCGTACAAGGGTGTGGGTTGGCATTGGGTTCGTATTGTGGGGCGCCATGGCCCTGGCGGACGATTGGCCGCAATGGCGCGGGCCGCAACGGGACGGCGTCTGGCGGGAGGACGGCATCGTGGAGCGATTCTCCGGTCCGCGTCTGGAGCCTTTGTGGCGGGCCGAGGTGGGACCCGGTTACTGCGGTCCAACCGTCGCCGACGGCCGCGTGTATGTGGCCGACCGCGTCGAGACGCCGACCGAGCGGGAGAGGGTCCATTGTTTCGACGCCGCCACCGGCGCGAGGGTGTGGTCCTACGATTACGAGTGCCGTTACGGCTCTATCGGTTATACGGCCGGGCCCCGCGCCTCGATCACGATTCATGACGGCCGGGCGTATTTCCTGGGAACGGCCGGGCATCTGCACTGCTTCGACGCCGCCACCGGCGAGGTCCTCTGGCGCAAGGACGCCCGAGCCGAGTACAAGATAGCCATGCCGATATGGGGGATTGCCGCCGCCCCACTGGTCGAGGGCGAACTGCTGATCGTCCAGATCGGCGGCGCCGATGACGCCTGTATCGTGGCCTTTGACCGCATCAGCGGGCGGGAAAGGTGGCGGGCCCTGGGCGACCGCGCCTCGTATTCGGCCCCGATTGTGATTGAACAGGCCGGACGGCGTGTGCTGGTCTGCTGGACGGGCGACCGTGTCGCGGGGCTAGACCCTCTGACCGGGAAGTTGCATTGGCAGGAGCCGTTCGTCCCCACCCGCATGGTCATCAACATCGCCACGCCGGTGCTGTCCGACAATCATCTGTTCGTCTCCAGCTTCTACGATGGCTCGATG
The DNA here is from genome assembly GCA_011057845.1 of Phycisphaerales bacterium. Lineage (GTDB taxonomy): Bacteria > Planctomycetota > Phycisphaerae > Sedimentisphaerales > Anaerobacaceae > UBA2266. The sequence continues at coordinate 1,592 of DSDB01000559.1, forward strand.
GTCCTCAAGATCGACCCCAACACCCTTGCCGTCGAAAAACTCTGGCACCGTCGTGGCTCCAGCGAGCAGAGCACCGAGAGCCTGCATTGCTGTATTTCGACACCCGTGATCCTCGGCGACTATGTCTACGGGATCGACAGTTTCGGCGAGCTTCGCTGCCTCGACCTCAAGAC
>DSDB01000296.1 GCA_011057845.1 Phycisphaerales bacterium
CGGACCATCTCGTGGGTCTGGTAGGAGTCGGCGGTGTCGATGTAGGTGATTCCCCGGTCGTAGGCGTAGCGGATGAGGCGGTTGAATCCATCCTGGCCAAGAGCTCGCTGGATGCTGCCCCCCTTGCTGCCGGCGCCAAGCCCCAAACGACTGATCTTGAGGCCTGTCTTGCCCAGTTTAACCTGGTCGGTGGCCGTCAGCTTCTCTTTACCTGCAACCGGTCCGGCCAGACCCGTCACCATCACGGCCCCGGCCAGAGAGGCGGTGCGGGACACAAACTCACGTCTTGTTATCGTTCGGTTGGTCATAGGTCACACTCCAATAGCATTGATAGCATTGTGTTCCGTCGCCTTGGACAGGCTCAGGGCTCGTTTACAGTATGCCGGATACGGGTGGAAAACTCAAGAGGGACATGACCGGCGCCGATAATTCTTCAAAAGGCGCAAAAAAAAGCTGTTGACACGGTCAGGTCCCCGTAGGATATTCGGGCCAATGGAACGGTCTTTTGTGAAAGGAGTAAAAAACATGGCACGCACGAAGCTCACCAAGGGCACCTGGACGAAAGCCGATCTGACGCTCCTGAAGAAGATGTTCCCGAACAACCCGACAGCGGCCGTGGCCGCCAAGCTCGGGCGACCGCTCGAGAACGTCAAGAAGAAGGCATCCCGCATGGGGCTCAAGAAAGCCAGGAAGTATCTCAAGTCCATCGGCCGCGATTAATCGCGGCCGCAACGCGATACTCTGACGCTTAGGCTTTGTTGATACCGATGGGTATAGGGGGGGGTTGTTTTGCGCATTGCCGACCCGATAGGCAAGGGGAAGGTCTTTGTCTTTGGCCTTGAATATCTGTCTGCGCCTACTATAATCGTTGTTTGAAATGCATTGACCGGCGGCGATGACCGGACGGCGGGAGCCGGACTCGCTCGCGGCGGGCCTGCCATTGGACAACTGATTCTTCATTGACGGAGAAACACGCATGTCTACAAACCATCACATCCCTCGACGAGATTTCCTGCGAGCAACCGCGGCCGCGGCCGTGGGGGCACCGTTGTTTATCAACGCCAGGGTGTTTGGGGCCAACGCCCGCTTTACGCTGGCGGCTATCGGCATGGGCGGCCAGGGCCGGGGCGATCTGGGGGCCTGCCTTGGGTTCAAGGAGGTCCAGGTGCTCGCCGTCTGCGACGTCGTCAAGGAACACCGTGACGCAGCCAAGCGCATGGTGGACGGACGGTACGGCAGCTCCAATTGCGGATCGTACCGCGACTTCCGCGATGTCATCACCAGGGACGATATCGACGCGGTCCTGATCGGAACGCCCGACCACTGGCACGCGATCATCGCAACGGCGGCGATGGCCTGCGGCAAGGACGTATACTGTGAGAAACCCGAGACCCTCACCGTGCGCGAGGGCCGGGTGATGGTGGAGACAGCGAGGCGATACGGACGCATTTTTTCGGGCGGGTCGCAGCGGGTGTGGGAGGATTATAACTGGTTCCATCGGATGGTCCAGGGCGGGGCGATCGGCGATGTGAAAGAGGCATGGGTGGATGTGGGCGGACCATCGGGACCGTGCTACCTGCCCCCGGAGCCGACCCCGCCGGACGTGGATTGGGACCTGTGGCTGGGACCGGCACCGGTGCGGCCGTTTCACTCGACACTCATTCGCGGCGGCTTTCGGGCCTACCGGGACTATTCGGGCGGCGGCATGACGGACTGGGGCTGTCATGGGTTCGGGGGCGCCCTGTTCTGCCTGGGTCTTCACGA
>DSDB01000115.1 GCA_011057845.1 Phycisphaerales bacterium
ACGCATTGGCCGCAGCCGTCGCACTTGTCTCGGTCGATGTGAACGATGTTTCGTAACGCCATATATCTAACGAACTTTCGAGGGCCCCTACTTCTTCAGCATGGCCGCCATGTCCGCATCCACGTCGCCGATGGGGCTGATGTTGTACTTCTCCACCAGGAGGTTCAGCACATTCGGACTGATGAACGCCGGCAGGGACGGCCCCAGTTTGATGTTCTTGACGCCCAAGTAAAGCAGCGTCAGCAGAATGGCCACCGCCTTCTGCTCGTACCATGATACTACGAGCGACAACGGCAGATCGTTCACACCACAGCCAAACGCATCCGCAAGGGCCGATGCAATCTTGATCGCGCCGTAGCAGTCGTTGCACTGGCCCACGTCGAGCAGTCGCGGTATGCCGTCGATACTGCCGTAGTCCTTGTCGTTAAGCCGATACTTTCCGCAGGCGGCCGTCAGGATCACGCAATCGCCCGGCACCTTCTCGGCGAATTCGGTGAAATAGTTGCGGCCCGGCTTGGCCCCGTCGCAACCCCCGATGAAGAAAAAGTGCCGAATCTTGCCCGCCTTGACGGCGGCAATCACCTTGTCCGCCAGTCCCAGCACGGCCGTCCAGTGGAACCCCGTGCTGAGGGTTCCCGCGTCAACGGGCTTCAGGGGCGGCTGCGACAAGGCTGTTTCAATAACCGGCGTGAAATCGCGGCCCGGCAGGTGCTTGACGCCTGCGCAACCGGCGATGCCACAGGTAAAGATACGGTCCCGGTAGGAGCTCTTCGGGATCATGATGCAGTTTGTCGTCACGAGGATCGGGCCGCTGAACGCATCAAACTCCGTGCGCTGATTCTGCCACGCCGTGCCGTAGTTGCCGACCAGGTGCTTGAACTTGCGCAATTCCGGGTAGCCGTGCGCCGGCAGCATCTCGCCATGCGTGTAGATGTTGATCCCCTTGCCCTCGGTCTGGACCAACAGGTCATGCAGGTCCAGCAGGTCATGTCCGGTTACGACGATACCGGGACCGGGCCGGGTGCCGCTGGGGATGGTCGCGGGCGTCGGGCTGCCGAATCGGGCCACGTGGGCGTTGTTGAGCATCTCCATCGTCTTGAGGTTCATCCGGCCGCACTTGAGCACCAGCTCCAGATGCCGATTCAGGTCAAAATCCACGTTCGTCAACGTGGCGAACAGCGCCTCGTGCATGAACGCATTAACCTCGTCATCGCGGACGCCCAGCTCGTTGGCGTGATAGGCGTAGGCCGCGATGCCCTTGAGCCCGAAAACCAGCGTATCCTGGAGCGATTGGATGTCGGGGTCCTTGCCGCATACACCCATCTTTGTGCAGCCGGTCCCGCCGGCGGTCTGTTCACATTGGTAGCAGAACATCTGTTATCCTTTCCTGATTTATGGCCTCAATACTATGGTTCATTCAAGTATCGCTGGGCGGCGAGTCGCCGCCCCTCGGCTGTTACCATCGACTTGTCGATGACCCGCCCGAGCTTTTCACGACCGCAGTGGCCCATCTCCTCGGCAATGTTCACGATCATATCGGCGTCGCGCAGGATATGGAACTCCTTTGAGTCGTAGCACCCGTTGTGGTGATGCGCGATAATATCGAGAACGTGCTGCACGGCCGACGGGTCCTTCACATGCTTGTCTAGAATCGGCCCCGCGACGGGCGGCCCTTCGACCTCCTGCAGGTGGCCCGCCGCCGAGCCGTATTTCCGCTCGGCTTGCACAATGCCGATATCGTGCAAAATCGCCGCTGCGGTGAC
>DSDB01000579.1 GCA_011057845.1 Phycisphaerales bacterium
CCCCCTGCCAATTCGGCAGCCCTCAGCATCCGCATGACTCGCTCACCGCAGCCCCTGCCCCGTGCATGCTGCCCCTCTGACTATGACGTTCCTATCTGGGCCAGATCAGCCATCTCTGGGTCAGGACCGCCACCAACAGAGCCCAGCCGAAACTGGCGAATGTTCCTATGATGATATATTCGGCCTCCTTGCGTTGGCCGGGCTCCTTGATCTCTCCGAATCGCAGGATGGACTTCGCGGCGAACAGAAAGCCTATCGCGCCGGGATTGCCTGACAGCACAAGCAAGTAGGTCAGTGCCCGTTCCAACTGGCCGATCCGCTTGCCACCATTACATAGCCCCTTGGAGGACTTATCACCAAGCTCCCGGATCATCGGCTGAAGCGCCTTGCTCATGAGGATGCCCCCAAACCAGATGCATAGAATAAGACCGATGGCGATGACGAGGACGTAGTAGAAGGCGGGAATCCATCGCAGCCAAAGCGACAGTATCCTCTCGGGTCCAAACAGAGCGGCAATAGCGAGCAGAGCCAGAACGTGAATCGCCTGATCCATGATGAAGATGTAGACGTTTTCGTTGTCGAAGCAGCCCTTGATGGTGTCGATGAGGAAGTGAATCAATACGACAATCGCTATCATTACGCAGACTGCCGGCGCCCCGACCGGTCCCAGTAGCGCCCAGGTCACAGCGCCCACGATCGCGGCATGGAGCAGGCGGACCCACACGTACTTCTTGGAATCAACCATCCACCGTGTTTGCAGAAGGAAATCGCCGATCAAATGCCCCGTCAGAAGAGGTATGAACAGTTCGTGCATGACTTCGTGCTCCTGTGGCCTTCAAGGGGTCCTTCACTGAAGTACAACCTTTTTAGGTTGTAATTAGATTTACAACCTTTTTAGGTTGTACTTCGTTTTGCCGCCTTCGTAGGTAGCGCTCCGACGGCAACTTCGAATTGCGCCAGCGCCGCGTCGATCGCGTTCCAATCGCCGCCGGCAAGGGCCTTGGCGACCGCCTGCTGGCTGATGGGCGGTTTGATGGCGTCGGCGATCTCGGTCTGCGTCAGTCCTTCCAAGGCCCTCAGCGCCGCTTCCGCCTGTCTGGGCTTCCAGTGGCCGGCTACTGCGTCACACATGCGGAGCATCACCTTCAACCAGGCGGACGTTTCCCGCCAGGCATCCGGCAACTCGATAGCGAGTCTTTCACCCGGCTTCATCTGGTCGAGAGCATGGCCCGACAGGACAAACGCCTTGCCCGTAGACTGAGAGATCCGCCGCCTCGAAATCTCCGTTACCGGACCGATGCCGATGCTGATTCGCGTCGTGCATTCCTCGAAAGCCAGCAGCGCCGCACGGGCATACAGGGCCGCACGCAACGCCTGCGTTGGTTCATTGAGCAGCATCTGCCATGAGTCACCGCGAAAGAAATCCACCCTGCCGTGAACCAGACGCCTCTTGAGGCCGTTCAACTGCTCGGTACACCAGTCCAGCCGGTTCCGTACCTTCTCCAACTGCCGGTGCGAAAGACTCCTCGATCGGACGATATCGCCTGTCAGCACCGCATGAAGCTTGTCCATACTTCTGTTCTCCTTGGCTTCTCACGCATCTGCTGGGTCCGGGGTAACGACTCTAAACGAGGTGGGCGGCTGACCAGCCGGTTACAGGCCGTTGGCGCGGAGGTATTTTACGCTTTTCTTGAGGATGTCCTCGGAGCCTACGATTTCGAGGGTGGAGCTTTCGATGTCGGCGTCCTTGAGGAC
>DSDB01000056.1 GCA_011057845.1 Phycisphaerales bacterium
CCGGTCCGTACTGGGCCGGACCTCTGTACACAAAGCTGATATCAAACGGGTATTCCGTAAATGCACGGCTGAACAGCGACCACGCCGCCAGGGCTTGCTCGGCGGCTTTCTCGCCATAGCGGTCGCGGGCGGTCCTGACCAGTGCCTCCTGCGGCGAGGGGGCTGGCCGTGAATTGAACTGGCTGACCAACTGAAGATTGGGCGAGGGGTACCCGCCGACGGTCCAACTAAGCATCAGGCCGTCCACGTCGGCCTGGGCCAGGTTGGCGCAGTGCTCGGCCACAAGATTCATAACGGGAAGATACGGCACGGCCGACAACTCCCACGTGCAATTAACCTGCACCTTGGCCAATGTTTTCAATCCCCTCTTTTGGGCGAGTGCCCAATGCCTCGCGGCACGGGGCCCCGGCCCTACCGCCGAGATCGAATACTCCCCCACCGCCGCGGCCACACCGCCCCGTTGGATGGGTTTACCCCACTCACTGACGCACATCAGGTAGACGCCTTGCGGCAATTGCTCGATAATGGGTCCTGTCCAGTCAGGGGCGCCCCAACCGGTGGCCGTGCCATCCGGCCAACCCCAATCCCAGATGATTACCTTCGCCTTCGGATTGCCCGCCCAAACACCGGCCGCAATGGTCTTGTTGACCTCGGCAATGACCTCTGGGCCGGATCGTTGGGAGCAGCGCGGGCAGCCTGCCGCATCGCGGCTGTGGCTGTAGCAGTTCGTGAGATTCTCCGACGCCGTGATGGTGAACACCCCGCCCAGACCCGGCACTCGCTCAAAGACATACTCCAGAGCGTCATACATCCACTGACGAACCTGTGGCGTCGAGGTGCATAGCGTGCAATAATCCCCGGATCGGACGCCACGAATATCGGGCCTTTGCTCAAAGAACGACACTGGCATCGCCCGCGGCTCGTTCATGTACAGGTAAATACTGATACCGTGGCGCCCCGCGCGATCGACCATCTCCCGCAGACGGGTAATCCGCCCTTCCTGGCCCTGGGCCCAGTCCGCGAACGAAGGATTCGGGGCCAACTGGCGGAGCACGACATGGAGCCAGACGCCATTGACGCCCAACTCGGCCAGGCGCTGGAGCAGAGCCTCCGGATACGGGTCAAGTTCCGTGTCGGACAGTGGGTCGCCAAATACCCCAAAGTACGAGTAGAGAAACCGGATCGGCCGCTCTGTATCCCCAATTGCCTCGTCTTTCACCCCGGACAGACCCGCCGACGTTATGTCGGGCAGGAAATCGAACCTCGGCCGGTACGGTTTGTCGAACTCCGCGGCAAAATGCGACGAGACCGTCGAACGTATCTCGCGGCGCCGCGCCCGCACCGCCTCGTTCGGTTCTGAATAATGGACCGGCGGGCACAATGGCTTGAGGCCACCCAGCTTGACCCATAGGAAATCATCCTCCCGAAGCGTGAAGGCGAGCCTCTCGGCATCCCACCCAAGCAGCGTCAACAACTGCTCATAGGGCAGTATGTGCCAGTTGCGTCGAATAATGGAGATGTAGCCTCGCTGCCGGTAGGCGGGCGGGGGCGGTACGTGGGGCGGCAGACCCATGGATTGCCCTGCCTCGCGGACGTTGTCCACTGTGGTTCCGAGCACTTCCGCCATCCGTTCCAGGCCGACCAGTTCCCAGTTGCGCCACACGAAGGCATGCGCCCGGTCGGGAAAGTGCGGCAGGCCAATCGCCGGCGTAGCACTGGCGGCCGGGAGGTCTTCGGCAAGACTGGTCCCC
>DSDB01000200.1 GCA_011057845.1 Phycisphaerales bacterium
TTGAAGTGTTCAACTGATCGGTGTCCCTTAAACAACCGTCGGGGGTGTCCGACCGTCCGCTGCCATCATCTGTTCCCCTCAGCCATCCAATGCCGCGCCAGGATGGCAAGATCAGCCAAATCCACCCGACAATCGCCATTGATATCCCCGGCGACGATGCTTTGACACACCGGTCCACCAAACCAGCTCTTGCTCGCTTCAGCCGTCCCGCCGTAAGCGCCCATATTGACGCGGCCCCCATTCGGAAACGGTTCCAAACCTAGAGCTGACATTGGATCGCCCGCATCGATACAAGGACTCGTCACATCGTCCATCGTCCATCGTCCATCGCCGGAAACCCACCGCCCCGCCTGGGACTTCAAGTGGTAGTCTCCATGCACCCAAAAATCGTCGTTCGGGTCATCAGGTGTTCCATTCGTGTCCCAGTACCCCGGATCGGCAAGACAGGGATCCTCAGCCAGGTTTCCCAGCCCAACCACTGTTTCGCCAAGTGGATTCGGAACGCCGGACCACCCCTCCACCGTCGAATAGGCGACAATGATCAGTGAGTGATCCCCATCGAATACCTCATTGCCTCCGTCCCAGAGAATAGAGTTCAGGACCTGAACCCTGTCTCCTCCGTCTCTGCCACCGGTCGCAACCGCCCTTCCGCGGGCAGCGCGATTCCCAGTAAACGTGCAATTTATCAGCCGCGGCCCATCCACCAGTGTCGCCGCTTGCCCCCGCCAGAATCCGCCGCCTGATCCATGCTCGCCCGTGGCCCAGTTTCCAGCGAAGACACAGTTCGTAACAATCGGACTTGCCTCTCCGATGCTGACCATCCCCGCTCCCTCGTTCCTGACCTCGGACATGCGGCTCACGTTGCCTATGAATCGGCAGTTATCGAATCTCGGCGTTCCACCACTAACCAAGACTCCCGTCCCACAGTTGTATGCGAATGTGCAGTGACGTATGTTGGCGTCACTCTGGCCTATACGTAACGCTTGAGCAACATGGTGAAGCGGCCCTTCGGTGCTCGCCCCCGTCACAATGAATCCCTCGAGCACCGTCGTTGCGTCGGAGTATACGCAGGACACAACTGTGTATGTATTCTCAGTCATGTATTCAGGCGCTACCATACCTTGCGCATCGTCCCCGCCCAAATCTCCACTGAGGATTGTCTCATACAGACGCGGGTCGCGGGCATTCGGGTCGGCCGCCCCCAAGCCCGCGTAGCCGCCGATAAGCGCCACACCGCTGACCAACCCAAACGACGCCAGGCGATCCCCCGTCCCATTCGGCTCGGCGGCGCTCCTGTCCGGCCGATATAACCCCTGCGCCACCCGAATCTCCACCGGCTTCGGCGAGCTATTGGCGTCCGCCAGCGCATCCTGCAAGTACTTGTACGCCGTCGCCCAGCTCGCCCCATCCCCCGGACTATTGGCGTCATCATCCACATAGATAACCTTGCCCCCCGCTGTGCAAGCCCCAATCAGCACGGCCACAACCGTCGCAATCACACTCGCGCGCATCTGCCGACACCTCCAAATCGCCTCTGTCCAAGCGCTCATATCGGTATTATACTATCTGCGGGGCCGCTATTCAAGCAGATACCGCAACACGCGCACAAGAACCGCACGGTCTGCAAGCCCACCCGGACGCCCGAGGCCGCGTTTTTCCACTATCCTGCCCGTTTCTGCCTGTCGCTACCGCACGATCCCGCCCGGATTCCCGGTCCGGCCCACTCGCAAGGGCCCGTAAGCCGCAA
>DSDB01000590.1 GCA_011057845.1 Phycisphaerales bacterium
ACGGCGTAATGCCGTCGCGCCTGCTCCATAGAGATCCACAGGAGCTTGGCTGCCGCCAGGCGAAACCCCTTGCGCTCGAATCGCTCGATGATCTGACCGGCCAGGCGCCGCTGAATCGCGTCCGGCTTGAGGATTATAAGCGTGCGTTCCGCCATCGCCTGCATCCGGAAAAGGGTGCTCACAAGTCGCCGATGTCCTCTGGGGTCGTTAGATGCCCTTGGGAATCACGAAGATCTCGACCCGACGGTTTTTCTCGTTGCCGGCCTTATTCGGAGCATTGGGTTCAGCCGGGCGAAACTCTCCGAACCCTCGAACGCTCATCCGTTCCGACGCGATGCCGTTCAGGGCCATGATATCCAGCACGGAAATCGCCCGGTGCGCCGACAGATGCCAGTTTGTCGGGTGCTTGGCGAGCGTCTCGGGCCTGGCGATTCGCATATCATCGGTGTGGCCGGCGATAATGATGTTGAACTCCGCGGCCTCCGGACTGGCGAGAATCCCGCAAAGGGCCTTGACGGCGTCGATCGCCGAGGCGGCGACCACATCACTGCCTCTCTCAAAGAGCAAATCGCTCTTGAACTTCACGATGCCTGATTCCGGATTGTACTCGACAATCTGGCTGTTGGTGGCGGCGAAGTCCTTGAGCTTCGTATCCAACTCGGGCGGAAGCTGTCCGCCACCGAGCAACTTCGTCTGCATCTCCTGAATCAGGGCCCGCTTCTTGGCCAAGTCATCTTCCAGTGCGGCGATCTTCTGCTCCAGTGCGTCGGTTTCGATTCCGCCCGACGCCCTTATGGCCTCCAGCTCGCGCTTGAGCTGATCCAGCTCCAACTGCTTGGCCCGGAGCTGGCTCTCCAGATCCGCTATCCGTCTTTGTTGCGTTTCATTCTGAATGCGCAAGTCTTTCAGTTCGGAATCGCAGCCGGACATAAGCATTACACACAGAAACAGGCCGGCGAGCACTAAGACTTTGGGGTTCCGCATCTTCAAATCCTTTCAAACCTGGCAAGAGCGATCATCCTGATTCACCGCGGCGTATGCAAACACACCATGCGGCCGGGCGAGATACCCTGCCACAAGGCCCCTGCACACCCTCTTAGTATAAATAGAACCGATGCGTGTATCACCGTCAAGAACAAAAAACAGGAAATAATCGCAGGCTGGGTAAGTAAGGCATTCTGGGAAAACCGTCGCTATCCGAGACAGGCCCCCACGTTCATTACCGGGGCTTTCACCGCCGGAGGTATCCGGGGCTTCTCGTACGATCATGCACAATTCGCATCACGGCCGACCTGGGGTCGCCATGCGGCGCGCATCCACACGGATGACCGGTCCGCCGCCGGGGCGGCGGGCATGAATCGTCGTAACCACCGGTCCTGTCGCGGCCCTTTGTGCCTTCACCTTGCCGGCGGGGTATCTCGACGGTCCTGCCTCAATCCCACGTGTGTGCAGCACCGCCAGCAATGCAAAGTACAGCCCTGCAATCATCCCGCAGGCCAGTCCGAATGCCACATCCCGGGCCACGGCCGCACAGATCGCCGACAGACAGACCCCGTGAAGCGCCCCCGACGCCGTACAGACCGCCGAACGATACGTCATGATCACCCTGCCTTGCCCGACGTGGGGTCGGTCGGCTTTGCAGCGCCATGCGGCGCAGCGGTTGAACCTGCGGGCATTGTCCTGTGCCCCGGCCTGCCGTGGATTCCACCCTGGGTTCCGGTCCCGAAGCCTCCATGCCGATACCCT
>DSDB01000277.1 GCA_011057845.1 Phycisphaerales bacterium
CCGTGATAGTGCCGGTCGGCATCGCCCACGACATTGACCACCGCCGCCACGCGGACATCGGTGAACTGCTCATTCGAGCCGAAACCAATCCCGAACGCCGAACCCGTGGCCGGCGGCGGGGATCCGGCCGAATTGGTCTCATCCAACGACAGGTACTTGTTACCGCCAGGCTCGGTAAGGATGGTATACGTGAAGGTTGGGGAGATGGCGGGGTAACGGAAGAACTGCCAATTGAGGTCCGGTGTCGGACCATCGAACGACTCGACCCAACCGGCCTGGGCCGATAGCCCCGACAACAGGGCCATAACGACAGATGACGCAATGATAAACCTGCGGATTGTGTGAACCATTCCTATCCTCCTTTGCGGCAGTGGGGGTGCGGGCGAACCCAATACGGTGCACAACAAACGCTCGGGCCCACGAAGGCCCGGCGGATATGCGTCAATATGTCAGAGAACCCGGCGGTAGACGGACTGGTCAGTGTTGTATGCGCTCAAGGACGACCTATTATGGAACGCGACCGGGCCAAAATGCAAGCAAAATCCCGCCTCTTGAGAGCACAAATGCGGTCCAGTCCACATCGTCGCCTTATTTCGAGGGCTTTACCTGTGCGGCCGCGGCATCCACGAACCTGATTTCCTGGTCGTCCAACTGCTCAAAAAGCCGCTGTTGGCCCATATCAAACGACCTTCGAGGCCGTTCATCAGCGGCCGTCCGTTGCCCGCCGTTGTGGAAGCACCACCCGGCCGCTCCACCGGCAATCGCCCCGCGCAGGTCCGTCAGGAAATCCGCCGCCTGTGGCGACCAGCCACCGTATCCCCGGCGGAATGGCTCCTGGTGGTGCACGGGGACCGATTTGCCCAGCTTCTTCATCATCGCCAGGGCCTCCCGCGTCCGGGCCTCGGTCTGGCCGGGCGAACCCGGATGGCGGGGCCGATGCGGGCAGACAAAGTCCACCCCCACCGTCGTGAGCACATCCCGCAGGTCGCCCTCGCTGAGGTCGTGCCCCCCAAACGAGGCCGTCACGAGTCTCTGCGGGTCAAGCCGCCGGACCAGTTCCCGCAACCGTTGCAACTGCTCGCAATCCACGAACCTCGCATCGCCGACATCCCGCTCGTTCGCCAGGTCGAGATACCAGTTGCGGTATGGCTTGAACGTTTCCACCAGTGCTTCCACCGCCCGCCGGTGGGCCTCGAAATCCGCCAGGCCGCCCCCCCGGGTCGTTGCTTTCTGTCGGTTCAGCGTCACATCGACAATCATTCCGCGCCGGTCGCACTCGGCCAGCAACCCCTTGAGCCGGGCCATATATGGGGCCCGAACCGCCCCCGTAGGATCAACTGCCGAGACGTCCTGACCGTAGGCATTCCATGTCGCCCACAACCGCAGCCAGTTGAATCCCCGTCGCTGAAAGTCGTCGAGGTCACGGCGAAGGAATTCCTCCGACGCCCCCAACCCTCCGTAGTAGCTGAATCCCAGAAGGAAAACGGGCTCCCCATTGATGGTAAAGCGAGTCCCTTCGATACCCAGCGCCGTCTTGCCCGGCCCCTGCGGCGTTGGCACACGATCCGCCTGGGCCGCGGCCCACGAAGCCGTCAGAACCACCATAAGCACTCCGATTACACCCGGCCAACGCATCATGTATACCTCCTATAACCAGCGGCTGGCTCACCCATAAACCACGCCACGTCCCACCAGGGTCGAGCACCGCGCATCGAGCATCCAGTATCCAGCATCCAGTATC
>DSDB01000412.1 GCA_011057845.1 Phycisphaerales bacterium
GGCCCCTATTATAGCAGCCAGCTTCAGTGAAGTCAATATCCTCGTTCAACTGTAAATGAGAACCGCCAGTCGGCGATAGACCGTCTGTTTGTAGGGGATTCTACGGCTGGTCGACCGGGGCGAGACAACCGGATGACTCGATGCGGTTGACGCCCTCGGTCTTCGTAAGCGTCGCGGCGCCGGTGGTTGCGAAGCCCTTGGCCTTCACGTCGTCGGCGATGCGGACGATCTCGCTGGGGCGGGTCTCGCCGGTCCGCGGAAGCCCGCCGCCCTCGTTGAGGACCTCGATTTCCTTGACCCGCAGGTCGATGCGGCCGCCCGTGACGGTCGCCACGAGGTACTGGACCTTCGGGTGACGGTCTACCTGTGTGCCGCCGGCAATCTGCACGATATTGCCGTCCCGGGCACTTGTGACGGTATCGGCCCCGCCGCAGAGGTATAGACTGACGTTGTGCTTTTTTATCGCCTGCCAGAACGGCGAGTCGGCGCCGCCTTCGAGCATCAGGGGGTCGCCGTTGTCCATCGGCGCCGGGCCGAGCACCGGGGTATGGCCCATCACGACGATATGTTCGACGCCGGGATTGGCCGCAATGGTCTGCTCGAGCCATTCCAGTTGCTCGCCCGACACACGGCAGACAATCCCACCTTGCGGGCCCTGCCCGCTCTCAAAGACGTCCATCACCATGAACAGCGTGTTCTCGTGAAGGAATGAAAAGGCCGTCCCCCGCAGGCGCAGCGGGCCATTGAGCGGCATGGCCAGGTGCTTGATGTACTGGCGCTTCATGAACGAGACCCGGGCCGCCTTCTCCGGCGGCCACGGCTTGCCGCCGATTTCGTGATCACCGAGGGCGGTGTAGTATTTGAGCCCGTGGGCCTCCATCCGCTGCTTCCAGGCGGTGTAGTATTCCTCCGCGGAGGCCGCGATGGTCTCCTTGTCGGGCCATTGGCCCATCACGAGGTTGCCGGCCACCAGGACGAACTCGGGCTGCTCGGCCTTGATTGCATCGAGCACATAGCCCAGCACATCCTCCCCGCCGGTCTGCGGGTGCTCCAGGTCCGCGCCGACGAATCCGGGGATACTCACGAATGTCCACGTCTGCGTCGTATCCACGCCGCCGGCGGGGACCTCCATCCCGGCCGTCCAGACGATGGCATTGAGAATCAACTTGCGGAACGGCTCAATATGCCAGTTCTGATGGTAGTGGCCTCCGCTGAAACCGAAGCCGCGGCCGCCGCCGGTGCGCTCGTAGGCCCAGGCCAGGACCTGGTCCCTGGGGTCCCTTGGCGGCAGTCCCCCGGTCGCAATCGCCGCCACGGCCGGGTCATCCGGGCGGAAACCCAGGTCGAAGTACCACTCATCCTCCACGCGGTATCCGCCGCAGCCGCTGGAGATGGGATGGCCATTGTTTACGACGGACACCGTCGCCGTGTTGATGGGGTTCTGCGACTGGCCCACCTTGTAGCAGCCGCCGATCCACTTGAGGAACGTCTCTTCCGCTCCATCGGGCGGGTCGATGGAGTAATGGAGAAAGGCCAGGCCGACGCCCTTGCCCGCCAGTTCGTCGATCTTCGCCAGTCTCGCCGGGTCCTTGAGCGTGTGCATATCGCGGCCGTCGGTGAAGAATACGATGGCGTCGGCCCCGTCGAGGTCGGAGTCCTTCGGCGGCCAGCCGTGGTCGTAGATATCGACTATCGGCGGCTGAATGTTGGCGGCGCCGAGCAGGCACTGACGGACAAACC
>DSDB01000097.1 GCA_011057845.1 Phycisphaerales bacterium
AGCCCAGGCATCAGAAAACGCCAAGAAAGGCGGCCTACAGAATCTTCCAACCTTCCTTGTGTTGCTTTTATGCAACACCCAGCGAAGGACCAGCCTCATGGCCGGCAATGGCGGGTGCCAGAGGCGGGTGGACGGTTGAAAAAAACGCCGGGATAGACTACCTTTTGGGGGCCATGAAGAAATTGGCCGCTGCCCCTGGCCCACCAGAAGACCATCCCCGGTCCGGAAAGGATGCTGATCCGTCTGCTTGGGGTCTCGTTGGTCGGCCTCATGCTTTACCACGATGCACGTTCGCCATCATCGCCTCACCGAAACCGGCCGTCTGGTTGATCCATGCGAGGTCCGCCTCGGCAGCGAGCCCAACCATGCCTGTGGAGCCACGGTCATGTTGCCAAAAGACTACATCGCCGTGGGCTTCGGGGCGGCCGGTGAACCGGAGTGGGACGTGACGGTCCTGCACATCTGGGCAAGGCCCCTCCGGGGTGGCAGCACGTTGGGACCCGTCGAACAGTCCGGCCAGGGCGTCGAACCTGTGAGGCTGACCAACACCAACCAATGGAAGCAGGCCGCGTTTGTGATGCCGCGTTGCCTGTTCGCCTCCAGCCGGAACCTGCTGGCCGACATGTATTTCGTCACCGGGCGGGGGGCGTGCCTGTGGAACATCCGCCTTGAGAAGCCGTAGACATTCAATGTAGAATAGTGGCGAACGATACAATGAGGTAGACCATCATGCGATCGACACATTGGGTATCTGTCCTTTTGCTGTGCGCTGTTGGGTCCTGCTCCAACGGTAATCCGGCGGCCCCGGGCGCAAACGTGCCGCACCTGACATTTCGCGGCTCGTGCGACGCCTCGGCGGCGGTGGCCTTGTCCGACGATTCGTTCCTTGTCGCCGACGATGAGAACAATATCCTGCGTCTGTACCGGATTGCCGACGGCTCCATGCCGATTCGTGCGTTCGACTTGACGGCGTATCTCGCCATCGCCCCGGAGAACCCGGAGGCCGACATCGAAGGGGCCACCCGCGTCGGCGACCGCATCTACTGGATCAGTTCCCACGGTCGCAACAAGGACGGCAAGATGCGCCCCAACCGCTATCGCTTCTTCGCCACCGACATCCGGGGCACCGGCGACGAGGTGTCAATCCGTGGCGTCGGAAAGCCCTGCGTCACGCTGGCGCAATCCCTGGTAGCCTCGCCCATCGGGTTACAACTCGGCCTTGACAAGGCCACGCGGCTCGACGATGACCTGTCCAAGAAAGAGCGAGAGAGGCTCGCCTCCAAGGAAGCCGGCCTCAACATCGAGGCCCTGGCCGCGTCGCCCGACGGCCGTACCCTCTACATCGGCCTTCGCAACCCGCTGCTGCCGATGGCCTCCTCAAAACGGGCGATTGTCATCCCGCTGGAGAATGCTCAGGCCGTCATTGAAAGCTCCGCCGCGGCCCAATTCGGCAAGGCGATGCTCTGGGACCTCGGCGGCAGGGGCCTGCGAAGCATGGAGTATTGCCCCCAACAAAAGGCCTTCCTGCTAATCGCCGGCGATCCCGACGAACGCGACAATTTCGCCCTCTACCGCTGGTCCGGCGAGCCGGCCGAGGCCCCGACCCTCGCAATGCTCATTAAGACCGGCCTGCCGCAATTCAAGCCGGAGGCCCTTATCCCCTTTGGCAATCGCCCCGAACTGCTCATCCTCAGCGACGACGGCGCCATCGAGGTCAAGGTCGCCGGCCCCGACGACTG
>DSDB01000387.1 GCA_011057845.1 Phycisphaerales bacterium
TGCCGCCACGGACCTCGCTGTTGATCTTCGAGATGTTGAAGATGTTGATGTGGCAGTCATCCGGGTTGTCGAATAATTGCCCCCGCGCCGAAGCCGCCTGTTCATACGTATCGCCTGTAATGAGCATCGGCGGATTGGTGGTGAACTCCCCGATCCCCCTGAAGACGTACTTCGGCGTATTCGGCGTGAAGTCCGCAATCAGTTTGTTGTAGATCGTCAGATTGGGCGCCAGAACGAAGAAATTCCGTATGTGTTCGGCCAGATACAGGTATGAGATAAACGCGCCCATCAGCCGCGTCTTACCTACTCCCGTGGCCAGGGCAAAGCATAGTGATGGAAATTCCCGCTCGAAGTCCTCTACTGTCGCGTACTCGCTCTTGATCGCTTCTATGGCCGCCGCCGGGTCGGCGTCCTTGGCCAGTGATACGATCTCACAGACCCGCCCGAGAATCTCCAGGGAATCCCGCTGGGGCGGCCGCAGGCTCAAACGGTTGCTGATGGCGTTGATATGCAGAATCCCCATGATCAGTCGCCTCCCTTGTCATCCAGACGCTTCCGTTGGTCTTCAATCTGCCTGACCTCTCCGACCGCTTCAATGAAGTGCCTTTCGACAGGTGTTGGCTCCTTCAATACTCGCTGCTGGTATCTTTCGTACTCCTGTCGGGCCTTCTCGATCGCCTTCTGGTGGCTGACCGTTCCGGCATGTGTCAGGATCTCCCGGCCGGTCATTGTCAGAAAATCATCAAGCCTCGCAATCCAGTCCTTCATGTACATCGGTTGCCGATTCAATGCCTGCAATTCCGCCAATTCCAGGTATGCCGTCACCATGCGATTCAGCATCTCAAGCTCTTCCGGCCGAAGGTAGTTCTTCGCGATCCCCACATCCGTCCTGCGAATCGAATCGCCGGGCCAGTTGGTCATGCCCATGTGCGGTCGATTCGCATCAGCCCGGTCGATGATAATCTCCGCCGCCGTGTGCCCGTGTGACGCCCAGTGCATCTTATTCTGCACCACCTTGAAGAACTCCTGCGAGATATCCGCTTTCGGGTCGTAATCGATGCTCGTAGCATAGATGTCCAGCACCTTCCGCCAGAAGACCTTCTCCGACGAGCGGATATCCCGGATCCGGGCCAGCAACTCGTCGAAGTAGTTCCCGCCCCCGGCGGCTTTGAGCCGCTCATCGTCCAGGGCGAAACCCTTGACCAGATACTCACGCAATCGTTGCGTTGCCCAGATCCGAAATTGGGTTCCCCGCAGGCTGTTGACCCGGTAGCCAACCGAAATAATGGCATCGAGGTTGTAGTGCTCGATCTGCCGTTCGACCCGCCGATTGCCCTCGGTTTGAACTGTTGCAAAACTTGCAACGGTTGCCTCAGGCGATAGCTCCCCGGTCTCGTAAATGCTTTTCAGATGGCGACTTACGCCGGACTTGTCCACCTGAAACAGCTCCGCCATCTGCTGCTGCGTCAGCCAGATCGTCTCGCCCGTAAAGCGGCACTGGATTCGCGTGCGGCCGTCCTGCGTCTGGTACAGAAGAAACTCGCCACCCGGGTTGGCGGGAACCATCTCAGTCGTCATTTCTGGCCTTTCTTCAAACCGGCGGTATCCAGGTCGAACAGCATTGGGCCGCCGTTCTTGCCTTTGCCGAATTTCCTCACAGGTTTCCTGGGCCTGCCTTCCTCGGCATCTGCCGCTATCTCCTCCTGCGCGGGTGCGGCGGGCAGGTTCTGAATCTCCA
>DSDB01000030.1 GCA_011057845.1 Phycisphaerales bacterium
AGAGGCGGTCATCGACAATGGCGGCGACATCTACCTGCGGATTATCGAACCCATCATCATCTCGCTGCATACGGGAACGGCGGAAATCGGGGATCGACTGGCCCTGGCGATCGAGCCGCGGCAGACGCCGCTGGCGGTGTGCTCTTCCTCGGGACGTATGGGGCGTTCAACGAGCCTGGGCGACTGCGACCTGGCCACCGTGGTGGCGCAGGATGCGGCCCTGGCGGATGCGGCCGCGACACGGGCGGCGAATCTGGTAAAGACGGTGGAGAACGTGGATGCGGCCCTGGAGACGATCTCGGCGATACATGGAATTGATGGCGTGCTCATCGTCAAGACGAACCGCGTGGGAATAGCCGGGAGGCTGCCGAGACTGGTGCGGATCGCCTGAGTAGTAGCATCCGTTGCGTTTTCTTGCTGGGCCTTCTGCGCAATCGACTCTACGTGCACCGTCGCCGGAAGGACGCTCACGCCGTTGGAGCGGGCCGGAAAATGAATTGCGGTCGTGTTTTCGGCCGATAGAATCACCGTGGCCACCCGTTTGGGGCGGCCACGCCCGATATTGTAAAGGATTTTCAATGCGCGTACACCTATCCCGCCCCGACATCACCGAGCGTGAAATCGAAGCCGTCTGCGAGGTCCTCCGCGGCCCGAACCTCTCCCTGGGCCCGAGATTGCCCCAGTTTGAGCATGCCTTCTGCGACTATACCGGCCTCAAATGGGCCGTGGCGGTCAATAGCGGCACCAGCGGCCTCTATATCGCCTTACTCGCCATGGGTGTCGGGCCTGGCGACGAGGTCATCACCACCCCGTTCACCTTCATCGCCTCGACCAACTGCATCCTCATGACCGGGGCCAAGCCCGTTTTCGTCGATATCGACCCGGTCAGCCTCAACATGGACCCGAGCCGCATCGAAAGGGCGATAACCGATCGCACCAAAGCCATCCTGCCCGTGGAGGTCTTCGGCAACCCGGCCGGCTTCGACCGCATCTGCGAAATCGCCGCCCGCCACAACCTGTCCGTCATGGAGGACTGCTGCGAGGCCTTGGGCTCGGCCCTCCACGGCCGCAAATGCGGCACGTTCGGCCGCGTGGGGGTCTTCGCCTTCTACCCTAACAAGCAGATGACCACCGGCGAAGGCGGCATGATCGTCACCGATGACGATGCCGTCGCCGATATGTGCGCATCGCTGCGCAACCAGGGCCGCGGCAAAGCCGGCGGATGGCTCGGTCACGAGCGTCTGGGCTATAATTATCGGCTCAGCGATATCAACTGTGCCCTCGGCATCGTTCAGATTTCCCGCCTTGATGAAATCAAGGCCAAGCGCCGCCGGGTCGCCGAGTGGTACGCCGAGTGCCTCGCCGCCGAACCCCGCGTGGCCGCCCCTGTTGAGCCGGCCGGCTGCGACCTGAGCTGGTTTGTCTATGTCGTCCGCCTGGCCGCCAGCTACAGCCGCCCACAACGCGACGCCGTCCTGGCCGCCATGATCGAACGCGGCATCCAGGTGAGCAACTACTTCCCGCCCGTCCATTTACAGCCCTTTATGACCGCCGATTATGGGTACAAACCCGGCGATTTCCCCATCACGGAGGACGTCGCCGGCCGCACCATCGCGCTGCCCTTTTACAACAACCTGGGCCGCGACGACGTCCGGCTCGTCTGCCGGACCCTCACCGAGGTCCTCGACGTCTTATAATGGACGCGCCGCCTGTACAGGGAAAAAAGATTTTTCG
>DSDB01000154.1 GCA_011057845.1 Phycisphaerales bacterium
ACCTCAAACCGGGCAAGTGTGGCATCCGGGCGCAGGCCGTGGGACCCCGGGGTGAACTGGTGGATGATTTCCACATTGTAACGGGCATCCGGTCGGTCCACGTGCTTAATGCCCCCTCGCCGGCGGCGACAGCGGCGCTGGCCATCGGCGAGCGGATACGCCGGATGGCGCAGCGGCATTTCGGGCTTGATAGTGGGGGTGCCGAGACCGTTGCTGAACAGCCCCCGCGGGTGGAACCGGATAAGGCAGGCAAACGCAAGGGCCGCAAGGGCGGTAGGTGATTGGCGGGGCGCTGGTTCATGCTAGACGTAACGAACAAGGACTATATCGCCGTTGTGCAGTGCGACATCGTGATGGAGCGGTGCAGCGGGTACGGCTGTGAGCGGTCGTTCTTCCAGCGGACAGGGGGCTTCGCGGCGTACCCAAAGGACAGGCCTTATCGCATTGTGTACATGACGTGCGGCGGATGTTGCGGAAGGGCGGTTCAGAGGAAGCTGACGAATCTCGTACGGCGGCTGCGTAAGGACGGCATCTCGAAAGACCAGATTGTCGTGCAGCTCTCATCCTGCATGACAAAGGACAATTTTCATGCCCCGCCGTGCCCGCATCTGGAGTACATCAGGACGTTGATCGGACGGGTTGGGCTGGATGTGTGCAGTGATACACTGGTCCATCCACTGAGCGAAAAGCGGCGAGGTGAGGGCCGCTACGGCTGTGGGGGCTGACCATGACCGGCGACCAGACGGGAAGCCTGTTCGGGGATACGCCTTCGGGCGGGTCGAGGGCGGATCGGACTGAACCGGCGTGCAGTCATATCGTGCGGGTGGCGCTGGAGTCGGGGGCGGATAGCGAGTTTGACTATTTTCTGTCGGACGATCTGTGGCCGGTTCGGGCGGGCCAGCGGCTAAAGGTGCCGTTTGGGCGGTCCAACAAGACCGAGACGGCATTCTGCACGTGTGCGGAGGTCGCCCGTGAGGATTCGTTTATCGCCGTCGAACGCCGGTCGCGGCTCAAGTGCGTCCTTGAGGTGGTGGACGACCAACCGCTGATTAACGAGCGCCTCATGGAGCTGGCGAGGTGGATGAGCGAATACTATGTTTGCCCGTTGGGCCAGGTCCTGGCGGCGATCGTGCCGGCGGCGGTCAAGCACGACGCGGGGGTGCGAACCGAGCGGTACGTGTATCTGGTGGCGCCGGTGGCTGATGATGGGCAGGGGGTTCGCGGCGACAAGCAACGGGCGGTCATACAATGCCTGCAACGGGCCGGCGCCATCGACAAGGACCGGTCCGTGAGTCTGCGCGCGGTGCTGGCGGGGGCCGGATGCACGGAGGCGCCGATCAAGAGCCTGGCGCAGAAGGCGTTGGTGCGAATTATCGATAAGACGGTGCTCTCGGCGCTGCCGGCGGTGCCGCCGTCGCTGGCGGGCCGGACGCGGCCGGTCGTGCTCAACGAGGACCAGGCCGCCGCGCTGGCGCATATCGGCGGGCAACTGGAATCGGGCCGGTTCGCCGTGACACTGCTGCACGGCGTGACCGACAGCGGCAAGACGGAGGTGTATATCCGGGCCATTGAGAAGACGCTGGCGATGGGCAAGGGGGCCATCGTGCTGCTGCCGGAGATTGCCCTGACGGCGCAGACGGTGCAGCGGTTCAGCGAGCGATTCGAGACCGTGGCGGTGATGCACTCGGGTCTGACGCCGGCCCAACGGAACGTGCAGTGGCGAACGATCA
>DSDB01000419.1 GCA_011057845.1 Phycisphaerales bacterium
ACCGTCGTCTCGGGTAGCCGTTCGATGTATCGGCTCAGCTCATAGCCGAAATACCCGATCCACCCGCCGGCAAACGCTCCGCGAGGCAGGGAGCATCCGCGGGAGTCCTCCAACCGGTATGTGTCAAGGGCCCGCTGCAGTTCGCCGAATGGCTGGGAGGCAACCGGCCGGCGGAGATGCTTCGCTTCGCTCAGCATGACACGGTGGCGGTTTGCCTCGGACGGCATGACACGGTTGTGGCACGCTTGGCCCGGGATGGTAAAGCTGCCGCCGCCAAACTCGAACACCTCGCGGGGTTCACACGCCCAGTAGCTCAGGCCGCCGGCCCATTCCACGGCCGCATTAGCCCCCAGAATCGCCGCCCCATCCATGTCTGCGAAGACGCGGCATAGGGCCGCCTCCGCAACCGGCCGCGACTGGCGACGCACATACAGACGACACGCAATGGGCCGGCGGCTTTTCCCGCGACTCGAGGGCGAGACGCCCTCGATACGGTACTGCGCCGGCGAGATGGGTGGCTCACCGGCCAAGGTTCGGCTACCGCTGTCCGAAACGGGGCGTCTCAATTCAGGATCCTCCTCGCTCAGGGCGTGCTCCATGAGGCGCCAGGGCCTCCATGGCTTCATCGACCGACCGAAACACCCGTGTGGCCGTCTGCGTGACGAAGACCGACGGCGTCTGCCGAGCCGGCCAGATCACGTAGACCTCCCTGGCGGCCTCGTGGGCATGTTGCAGCTCCCGTTCGACGCCGCTGGAGATCGACGCCCGCCCGTCCGGCAGCGTCGGAATGAAGCTCACTATCATATCCGCCTGGTCGATCAGCAGGAAATCCCGCGCGTATATCTGGCTGTTGATGTCGCGTTCGATCTGCAGGACCTCATCGACGGCCAGGCGAACGTGCCCACCCAGCGCGGCTATCTCCACGTAATCGCGACCCTCGGCCTGGGCCCGGCGGGCCAGGTGCGGCAGGTCTGATTCCTCCAGGTCGCCGGGGTCGAAACAGATGAACCGTTGCTTCATGCGCCCGCGGAACCGCTCGATCTCCGCCCGGACACCGCTTAGATGGGCCACGGCGGTCATGGGAAAACTCAGGTAGGCCTTCGGTCGATCCGGCTCGAAGACCAGCCGGTAGAAGGCCTCGGCCGTCTCCTCCGCGGTGCCGACGGCCAGGCTGTAGAACGGCGTGCTCTCGTCGATGCCCTTGCAGAGCATCTCCGTGCCGATCATCTCCTCCTCTCGCCAGACGATCAGGTCCTTGAGGCTGTGCTCGGCTGTATGCTCGGCCAGCAACCGCCCGTGCAACGCCACAACCCCGTCGAGCAGACACACGTACATGTCGGCGCCAAGCTGCCGCATCTGGTCGAAATCCACCGCCGGGAACAGCCCATGCCGCCAGCGAAACGTCGCGTGGGTGTTGACGATGAGGTTCTCGGCCCGGCGGCTCGTGGCGATGATGTCCTTAAAGACGCTACGCCGAAGTCCGTGCAGCCGCTTGAGTGAGATATCCAGAATCCGGCCCGGCCGAATGTCCGGCGCCTCGGCGTACATCATATCCCCCACGTTGCACAGCGCCACCTGCCGACCCCGCGACCGCGCCAACGCGCAGACCCGCTCCAGATACGCCTTCTTGTTCAAACCCACCATGCCTGTTACGGCGATAATCATTCGTCGCTTCGCTCCGTAAGACCCAAGACCCAAGACCCAAGACCCAAGACCCAAGACC
>DSDB01000398.1 GCA_011057845.1 Phycisphaerales bacterium
ATCCGGGCGGGCAGGAGCCTGAAGAATCGCCGCCGGTTGGTGGCGACAAAACGAACGTCAATCTGGGCGGATCTGCCGGTCAGGACGGCGCCGTACCGCTGGGTGGCCATGCGGTAGCCGCGTTCGACGAGGGCACGACAGAGTGCCGGGAATTCAGGCTGGGCGGCAAGGATGTCGACGTCGCGGACGGCCCGCTCGCCGAAGTCCTTAAAGGCATCAAAGAGATACACGGGCGACTTGAGGATGGCCATCCGGATACCGGTTTCTCGCCCGACGCTGCGCAGGTCCTCGATAGCGTCGGTAATGACGCGCCCCTGCGCGACGGCCATCTGACGGGCGACCCAGAGTTCGTCGGCCACGTCAGCGGGCAGGTCGGGGATAGCCTCCCATAGCGTCTTGAAGCTCTCTACGACGCGGTGGGCCTGGGCGGCGGCAAGCAGGCGCTTCCAGTCCAGTGCGGCCGCATCCCAGTCACCGTGCAGGGGGCGCCCCAGGGCCGTGGCCGTAAGGCAGGCATCCCAGAATGCCCGGCTGGGATCGGAGGTCGGGGTGGGCCTACGGGTCATCAGCGGTCCTCCCGGCGGTGAATCGGGCTTTGGAATCAGGGCGGACGTGTTGCGCTAGGCACATATATTTGAACAACGGGCATGTTTCGTACAGTCGGACGGGTGGCCCCAGGCCCTCGACGCCCTCAGGGCCAATGACAAGCACGGTATCGGCGCGGAACGCCAAAGACATGCGGTGTGTTATCATAAGGGTAATGCGCTCGGCCGCGTGACTCTGGATGAGATCCATAACCGCCGTCTCAGAATGGGCGTCCAGGGCGGCGGTGGGCTCGTCCAGCAGCAGAACCTGGGGGGCTCTAAAGAGGGTGCGCAGCAGTGCAAGGCGCTGGACCTCTCCCTCGGAGAGATTGGCGGCCGCTTCAAGAACCAGGGCGTGCTGGCCGCCGGGGCGGGATTCAATGAGGCGGTCAAGCCCAAGGGCGCGGAAGGCCTGTGCCAGATGGTCATCGGTAATGTCGGATCGGTCAAAGACGACATTCTCTTTGATGGTGCCGTGGAAGAGGTCCGGGTGTTGGAAAACAACCCCGACGGCCTGTCGCCATTGGGCCAGTGGGTAGTCGTATATGCTGGCGCCACCGGCCAGGATTCGCCCGCTGGTGGGTTGGCGGAAGGCAAGAATCATCTCGATCAGAGTCGATTTACCAGCCCCGCTGAGGCCCACGACCGCCATGAATCCGCCTCGCTGGAGGGAGAAACTGAGGTCGGTGATCAGGGACTTGCCGCCTTCGTAGGCGAAACAAACGTTCTCGAAGGTCAGGTCGCCGATGGTGGTGGGCAATGGGACGGGGTTGTCCGGTTCGAGCGGTTCGACGGGACGGTCGAGGGTCTCAAGATACCTGTGTACGGCTACGGAGAAGCCCTGCAGACTCGGCACGAAGGCAATGGCTCTCTGTACCTCCTGAGCCAGCAGTACGATGCCCGTGAGGATGGCGACAAGCTCCCCCAGCCCCAGCACTCCGGTAACGACATAGTATCGCCCGATGAACGCTACGACGAGAAAGCAGGCGACCATGATCAGCGTAAAGGCCTGCCGGGTCGCGGTGGAGATGAGCTGGGCCCTGCACACCAGGTCGATGTGGCCGTCGACCCATTCGTTCATATACCGGCCCTCACGGTCTTCGGCACAGAGGGCCTTGATGGTCTTGATGCGGGCCAG
>DSDB01000424.1 GCA_011057845.1 Phycisphaerales bacterium
CAGAGCAGCACGAGCATCTGGTCCACCGCCAAAGGCCGAGTCGATGTCGAACGCCCGTTCGTCTGGCCCACGGCGCACTATCTCTCCCGCGTCCGCCTGCTGGCGGCGGATTTGGGGGAGATGGGCGTTGATACGGCGGTTTTTGAAACCGGCATCGACAGGCTCCGACAGGAACTTGAATCCCTGCCCCCGCAGCCATCCGACGAAGCTCAGCGCGACCTGTATCTACGGACCCGGCGTTTCATACGCCGTCTGGCCTCCAGCAATCCGCTGCTCGATTTCGCCGAATTGCTCTTCGTCAAGCGGTTTACCCAAGAGACGTACCCCGATGTCTGCCTCAACCACATGCCCTGGACGAGCCGTCCGGGCGGCGACATCTGTATCCTGACCTGTTCTGGTCCGGCGGCCGAGCCGGTTGTTCGTACTATCCTCAACGGCCGGCTGGGACCAGGGCACGTACATGGGCTGGATCTATGGTTTGAAGCGGACCGAATCGTCTTCGGCTATGCCCGGGCGGACAGCCACCAGCCGCCACAGGGCTGGAAGGATCGCCTGACCAACTATGATCTGCGCCGCGGCGTCGAGCCCATCCACATCTTCGAGGTCGGCGTCGATGGCGGGGGCCTGCGGCAGATCACCGATGGCCAGTGGAGCGACCTGGACCCGACCTATGCCCCCAACGGCGACATCATCTTCGTCTCCGAACGTTGCGGGGCGTCGCTTCAATGCAACGAATACGACAAAGACGAGACCTCCTGCAACCTGTTTTCCTGCAAGCCCGACGGCTCGGATATCCGCTGGCTGAGCGTCTCCAAGGACGGCGACTACCTGCCCCACACGCTGGATAATGGGGCCATCGCCTACACGCGATGGGAGTATCAGGAACGGGGCTGGGCCAACATCCAGTCCATCTGGACCATTCACCCCGATGGGACCTTTGCTGATGCTGTCTTCAAACAGCACTTCAACGACCCCTGGGCCCTGGAAGACATCCGGTCGGTCCCCAACGTAAACCGCTTGATCGCCGTCGCCGCCGGCCACCATACGCTGGCCGCCGGGCCCGTCGTCCTGATCACGCCCACGGCCGGCCTCAATAACCCCAACGGCATTGAAATCGTCACACCCGGGGTCCACCCCCCGGAAGGCGGCATGTCGGGCGTGCCTACGCCAACCGGTGGCGTCCATGATTCCGGCGGCTTCTACTCAACGCCGTGGGCCCTGTCCGACAAGTACATGCTCGCCGCCTACTCCTACAGTCCCGAACAGACCGAGCCCAACGGCTATGGTCTGTACCTGATTGACGTGTTCGGCACAAAGGAGTTGATCTACCGCGACCCGGCCATCTCCTGCTTCAGCCCCATTCCGTTCAAGCCGCGGCCCATCCCCCCGATTGTGCCGGACCTGACCGACCGCACCGATGCACACGCTACATGCGTCGTCGTGGACGCCGCGTTTGGCGTCCCCGATCTCAAGCCGGGGCAGGCCCGCTACCTGCGAATCGCCCAGCGTCCGCAATGGCCCTACGACAACACCAACGGCGGCTGGCGATACACGGAGAAGGCCTACCCACACAACTGGACGCCCGTCCGCATTCTAGGGACCGTGCCGCTGGAGTCCGACGGCAGCGCGTATTTCCGAATCCCTGCCGATACGCCGGTGTATTTCCAGCTTCTCGACGAGAACCACATGGAAATCCGCCGTATGCGGTCGTTCATCAGC
>DSDB01000366.1 GCA_011057845.1 Phycisphaerales bacterium
CCCCAGCAAGTGCTGGTTGCCGCAGCGATTCGCCGAGACCGCCGACCGCCTGATCGAGCAATACGGCGCCACGGTTGTGGTTTCGGTCGCGGCCAATGAGGCCGAACGCCGCATCGGACGACAAATATGTCAAACGGCCAGGCATCCGCTGCTGAATCTTGGCGAACATCCGCTCGATCTGGGACAACTGAAGGCCCTGTTTGCCCGTGCGGACCTCGTGATCACCAACGACACCGGACCGCGGCACATCGCCATCGCCCTGGGCCGACAGGTGGCCACGCTCTTCGGCCCGAACGACCCGGCATGGACCGACACGGGCTATGAGAAAGAGACGTGGATCGTGGCCGACGTGGACTGCGCCCCCTGCGGACGGCCGCGATGCCCCCTGCCGGAACACATCTGCATGAAGGCAATCACCGTCGATAGCGTGTGTGAGGCCGCCGCCAAACATCTGGACGCCGTGAAGGAACGGACGACTGCCAATGGCTGACTGCGGGTTTGAGCCCATCTGCGAAGGAATGTGGGTCCGGCGCGGGTACAGAGACCGGCTTGCGGTGGCGGG
The DNA here is from genome assembly GCA_011057845.1 of Phycisphaerales bacterium. Taxonomy (GTDB): domain Bacteria; phylum Planctomycetota; class Phycisphaerae; order Sedimentisphaerales; family Anaerobacaceae; genus UBA2266. Next base: position 563 of record DSDB01000366.1, read on the forward strand.
TCTGACGAGCCTGGACGCGGTCTTCGAGTTGCGGAAGGGAACCAGTCTGTCGAAACCAGGCATGCCGAAGTATCGCAGTCGGCTGCGATTCGATGTGGGCCAGCCGCCGGTGACGGTGTATCTCAAGCGATACAATCGGCCGGCGGCGGCGGTTCAGATGAGGAACTGGCTGACGCTGGGGCGTCGGATGCCCTGTGCCCTGGCGGAGTTGACACCGTCGTTGGATTTGGCCGCGGCCGGTGTCGCGGTCCCTGAGATCATTGCCTATGGATACCAATGGGGCCGGTTCTTCGAGAAGCGCAGTTTCATCGTGAGCCGTCAGATACCGGGGGCCGACGCCCTCGAACGCAGGCTACCGAGCTGCTTTTCCGCGCCGCCCACGCCCGCCGTACTTGCCCGGCGAAGGCAGTTCATCGGTCAGTTGGCAAGTTTTGTGGCCGGGTTTCACCGCACGGGCTATCGCCATCGCGACCTTTACCTGTCGCACATCTTCTACGGCGACGACGGGTCTCTGGCCCTGATCGACCTGGCCAGGGCGCTGCGGCCGAGTCTGACGGCCGAGCGGTTTCGCCTCAAGGACATCTCCCAAGTGCATTACTCGGCGCCGGGGTCGGTCTTTTCAAACACGGACCGGCTGCGTTTTTACCTGGCATACGCGGGGATCAGGCGTCTTGGAACGGCGGACAAGGCCTTTATCCGGAAAGTGCTTCGCAAGGCGCGGCGAATGGCCCGCCACGATCACAGGCACGGCCGAGCGGCCCCGTTCCTGGACCGCCGGACAGGTGGCACGACCCAATGAACCCGGCAGTGGCGATCATTATTGAACGAGCGGATATTGCGCTGGGTGGGGCGGAGCGATCGGTCTTCGAGGTGGCCGCGGCACTGCGGTCGCGAGGGCTTCAGGTGGATGTACTGGCGGCAAAGGGGCAAAGCCAGACGCCGAATGTGCGAATCCTGTGTGCCGATGAGAGAGGCAAGCGGACGGGTTTTCACACATTTGCCGCAGCCCTGCGGGAGCACCTGAAACAACAACGGTATGACCTGGTTCACAGCGTCCTGCCCGTCGACTTCGCCGATGTCTATCAGCCTCGCGGCGGCACGTATGCCGAGGCCATGGTCCGCAACGCGGACAGCTATCCGACCGCCCTGCTGCG
>DSDB01000688.1 GCA_011057845.1 Phycisphaerales bacterium
GGACAACATTGTCTCGGAAATCAAGAAAGGCAGGAAACACGGTCGCCAAGGCCGCAGTGATGAAGCCATCGCCAGAAAACCAGCGCGGCGCCGGTCGAAGCGATGACCGCCGCTTTATGCCGTGGGTTGCCCGCCATCATCGGGCGCGACCAGTAATGTGGTGAGGATAGAGCGAACCGCTGCTTCGGGCTCGGCCCGTGAAAGGGCCTCAATAAGGCGTCTTTGTCGATCGGTGAATGCGACTGTGACGTGTGGGTCGAAATCATCGACGGCGAATGCACGCAGCATCATGGCAAGCAGGCCGTCGATCCCATCTCCACGCTCGGCCGAGACCGCTGTATGCGCTTCAAGGTCTTTCGGCAGAGCACTCAGGTCGAGGCGGTGGGGCAGGTCCGACTTGTTCAGGACGGCAATGACGGGCTTGCGGCCGGCGATTTCGGCCGGTAACGGGGCACACTGGGCAAGGTCCCCGCTGAGGTCGAGGACCCACAAGACGACGTCGGCGGTCTCCAGCAGTTCAAGGGTCTTCCGCTGCGCCTGGCTGTCAATGGCCTCACGAGCGGCAAGGCCCGTGTCCAGCCCGGCTGTGTCGATGATCGTCAATTCCAGCGGTTCGGCCAGGCAGACGCCCGAGACCCAGTCCCGCGTCGTTCCGGGGATGTCCGTTACGATGGCCTTATCCCGTCCGCACAGGCGGTTCAGCAGCGTGCTCTTACCGGAGTTGGGCGGCCCGGCCAGCACCACCGTACAGCCGTTGATAATCTTCTCGGCAATGCGGCTATCCGCCAGAATTCGCTCGGCCCGGGCGCGAATCACCTCTAATGGAACTGGGGTTGTCTCCTCCAACCACCCGCGGGCGACCGCGGCCAGTCCGCCGCTTACCTGGTGGCTGATGATCCTTGCGCCCGTCAGGGTGTGGACGTTCGAGAGGGCAATCTGGGCCTCCACGGCGATCATGTTCGGGACCTGTCGGCCGGCGGCCCGCGCGAGCATTTCCTCGGCGGCGATGGGCGCAACTCGTTTATTTACAAGCAGTTGCATGATTCTCTCCACAATCAGCGGGTTGCCATGACAGCCGAGGGCGAATGTCTGCGGCCCTTCACAGCCGACGGTAACCTGATCGACGGTCGCCTCGCCGTCGAGGATTGCTCCCACGAGAATGGCGCCGGTTCTGAACGGGCGCCCGCGACCACTGCCCGACGGGAATATCTCCCGCAATACGCCCGCCGCGTCGGGGCCGTGAAGCTGGATCACCGAAAGCGCCGCCGTGCCTTTACCCGTCATCACCGCAGCGTATGTATCCATGGCTCAGACCGCTTCCGCTTGTTGGTCCAGGTACTTCTGATAGGCCAGGACGATGCCCTTGACGACCAGATTCGGCACGTAGGAATCGATGAAGTCGCAGTCCTGTTGGACGATCGCCGCCCCGGAGCCGGTGATGACCGTCTGGGGCCACGTGCCGAGTTCCTCGGCGTACCGGCGGACCACCTCCTGCAGAGTCCCGATCATCGAGTAGTACAGTCCGCAGTTGATGGCGTCCTCGGTATTGCGGCCGTAGGGAGTGTCGGGGCGATGGACTTGGACTGTGGGCAACAGGGCGGTGGCCTGATGCAGGGCATCGGCCCCGGCCTGCAATCCCGGACAGATGACGCCGCCGCGGAATACGCCGTTCTGGTCAACCAGGTCGATGGTCATTGCCGTGCCGATGTCTATGAC
>DSDB01000174.1 GCA_011057845.1 Phycisphaerales bacterium
CGGAGGTTCTCCCCCGCGGGGGCCGGGCCCTGGACAAACAACACCACCACTACGGCAAGCGCCCTGAGGTGTGGCTTCATGATCTCTTGCCCTTTAACTAAGGCTTTGCGTTATTACGACTTACATGATTATACTTGCCCAGCAATGCGCTGCAAAGGGGCAGTTGAAAATAACGGGCCTTATCGGCCGATGCTCGGCGAGCCTATGGGCTCTTTGGCAACAGCCAGATATTGCGGAATTGTACGGGGTTGCCGTGGTCCTGGAGGTAGATGCCGCCGGGCTGGAGGACGTTGCCGTCAAGGGCGCCGCCCGTCGGGCCGGAAATCCTGAGGCCATCGTGTATCTTGACGCCGTTGTGCATCACGGTCAGCACGGCGGGTTTCTGTCGGCCGTCCACCACCTTCGCCGAAGTGAAATCGATGTCGTACGTCTGCCACTGCTCGGGCGGGGCGCACATATTGACGGCAGGGCGGCCCACCTGATAGATGCCGCCGCATTCGTTGTCCATGCCTTCGAGTCCGTAGCTGTCGAGGACCTGCACCTCATAGCGGTTCTGCAGATACACCCCGCTGTTGCCGCGGCCCTGGCCGCGAGCGTTGGGCATGAACGGGGTTTTGAACTCGATGTGCAGCTTGAAGTCCGTAAAGTCGTTGCGTTTGGTGCGGATGGAGCCGTCATTGACCTGCATAGCGCCGTCTTTGATGATCCAGCGGGGCGTTTTGGGGTCGGCGTTGATCTCGACGAAACTCCAGGAGGCCTCCACCGAGGATTGTTCAGGCCCCAATTCGATATCCATAAGATCGGGCCCCCCCTTGCCATCGACCCGATATGGGCCGCAGACCCACCACCGGGTCAGAAAACCGTTATTGGCTTTGAGGTAATCCCTGGTCGGAGCCCCTTGTCCGTCGGCCTGGCCGTACTCCGCAACCGTCTCCAGGGCTTTGCCGTTCTCATCGGCCAGCCTTGCACAGGCGGCCCAGTCGCCGCCGCCGTTGGTTACCTTGAGCATCAGACGGTTGGGACCTTTGACAAGATTGACGGGAATCTTATCCTGGCCGGGCGACAGGCCGCGGCTGGCATTGTTGGTGTGGACTACGGCGCCGTTCATCCAGACCTTGACGCCGTCGTCGCTGCCGACTTCCAGGACGGCTTGCCGTGCGGTTTCGCTGTTGAACGTCGTCCTCACGTAGGCGGCCGCATTGTCCGAGCCGACGAGCTTGGCGAGGTTGATCATGCCTTCGACGCCGCCGATTCGCTCCCACGGGTCGAGGTTCCTGCCGTCGAACAGGACGATGGCCCCCTGGGGAGGCTTGGCCCCCAGTGTTGGCGATAGACGCACGATGCGCCTCATCTCAAAACGGCCGCCAACATCGCCCTTGTAGAAACCGCGAAAGACATCGCCGTCGAGGGCGCCGCTGCCTGTATAGGCCCCTGCGTCGGCTGTATAGGGGAACTTGCCGTCTTTCAGCACGCCATCCATGACATGTATCGGCCTCTCGCGCACATCGAACCTGTTCAGCACATTGATGCGATACTGCCCGTCGCCCTGTGCGATGATCTGAGCGACGAACTCGTAGGCCTGGCCGTTTTCATCGACCCCGCTGCCCCGCCAATCGCCCATGAAAGGATCGACGTGCTGTCCACGAGCCAGGCCCGGGCAGAACGCGGTCGACAAAGCGGCAAGCAAAAGGATCCCGGTTATTCTCATCAGA
>DSDB01000199.1 GCA_011057845.1 Phycisphaerales bacterium
GGCACCGTCATCCAGGTCGAAAACAGCTTCACCACCTGGCAATTCGCCGACGAGACGCCCCAGGACGCGAAAATCCGCAAGACGTTCGGCCACATCGAGGGCGGCGGAGGCGTCGCCGATCCGGCCGCCATCCAGCACGACAACCATACCCGGAACTTCAGGGCCTTCCTTGAGGCCCTCGACAGCGGCAAGGACTTCTGGATCAGTGGCCCCGAAGCCCGCAAGGCCGTTGAAGTCATCCTCGCCATCTATGAATCCGCCAGGACCGGCGCCCCCCTCAAACTCGCCTGATTGCTATCATCCCTCGTCTATCGTCTCTCGTCGGTCGGTCTTCTTGGCCCGCCGGTCCCCCAGATCCAGCGGCGAAGGCTTCTCCCGCTCGAACTGGACGCCCCGGCCCTTGACAATCTCCCGCAACTCCTCCACGAAATCCACGTACTGCAACAGCGCCCAGGCGCTATTGTCCCACCGCATCTGAAAACCCCGTTGGTGGGCCTGGCGCTCCATCATCAGCCGCCTGTTGGGATTGAACACAAGGTAGTCCATCGCCTGGGCAATCTGATCGACCGACGCCTCGCCGGGATCCACCAGAATGCTCCGAGCAAACCGCCCGATCACGATGCCCGGCTCGCACCGCCGATTGGAGTGAATCAACTCGTTGGCGTACCGGAACTTGGTCGCGATGGCCACCCGGCCCGCCCCCAGCGTGTCCGCCAGAATCCCGCTGGATATCTGCTGCATGTTCAGATACGGCAGCATCATCACGTTCGTCGCCGCATACAGTTTCAACAGCGTTCCCTCATCCAGAAAAGCGTCGAGAAACACCACGTCATATTCGTCAAAATCCACTCCTTCGAGGTCCTTGACCGTACCAGCTTTCAGACGCGACTCCTCCAGGGCCTTACCGACGCTCAACTTAAACTCGCGATAGGGTGCGCCGCCCTCGGCCTTGACGAACTCCGGATGGCATCGCCCACCGATCAGGTAGACCACTTTCTTGCGTTGCTCGACCGTGCACGACTCCGCCAGGAATCTGCCCAGTCCGCGGATGCCGTACTCAATCCCCTTGCCCGGCGACAACAACCCCAGCGTCGTAATCAGGAACCGCTCCTCGAGGCCGAACTCCTTCTTGATCGCCAGCCGGTCATACTGCGACGGATGCTGCATCCGAATCCCGTGGTCGATGTGTTTGAGCTTGCCGTGCTCGATGTCGTAGGGATGCGATTCCAGGATATGAATCGCGCTCTCGGTGGTCACGATCAACCCGTCGCTCTGCGCCGCCAGGTCCTGGATGGTCCTGAGCTGATGGGCATCGGGATCATCGAGCACCGTATGCAGATAGACCAGCGTCACCAGGCCCTTCTCATGGAACGCCTTCGCCATCCGCACGAAATTGCGCCCCCGGCAGTTGCGGCCGTGTTCGTCCGGGTCCAGCCCGTACTCATGCTGCAGCAGCACCACGGTGGGATTGACGCTTTCGCCAGCCCGCGTGCAGATATGCACGGTCGCGTCATGCCACGACTTCGGATTGTACTGGTCAATCGTCAGATCGACGGGAATGTCGTATCGCCCCACCCCGTTGTCGATCGCCGCCACGCGGATATGTCCCACTTCACCCGTGAAAAGCGCCAAAGCCGTCGCCAGGTCGCGGGAGAACGTCCCGATGCCGCACTTGCGCGGCGGGTACGTGCTGACAATACGAATGTTATA
>DSDB01000388.1 GCA_011057845.1 Phycisphaerales bacterium
CCGTAGCCGCATAGGAACTGAAAACGTAAAGCGTAAAGACCAAAACCAGAACTCAAAACCCGAAACCTCACGCAGGTCGCGCCGAGGACTGGTTCTGGGTTTTGAGTTGTGGCTTGGGGTTTGCCGTTTTGAGTTTTCGGCTGGGTGAGAGCGCCGTCAATGGCTCTGGGGCGCCGGTCTGTAGTCGGGGTTTGGCGCGGGCATCTGGGCGTCCACATCCGTGAGCCACTCGTCGAGCATACGTTCCATGTTTCGGGCCCTGCGTGGGTCTCTCGCGGCCAGGTCGTTCTGCTCGCCGATATCCTTGCGGAGATTGTACAGCTCGACGCGGCTGTCCTCGTACCACTTGATGAGCTTGAAGTCGCCGAGGCGAACGGCGCCGCCGGGGCCGCCGCCCTGGTTGCTGTAGTGCGGGTAGTGCCAGTAGATGGCCTGGCGATTGAGATGCCTTTCGCCTCGCAGCAACGGGACGATACTGACGCCATCGGTGTGTTGTTCGGGGCGCGCGGGCAGGGCCGCCATTTCGAGGATTGTGGGGTAGAAGTCGGTGCTGGTGACCGGTTCATTACAGGTGCTGCCCGGCTTGGTTACGCCCGGCCACTTGACCAGCCACGGCTCACGGATGCCGCCTTCGTAGAGCCATCCCTTGCCGGCGCGCAGGGGCCGATTCGACGTTGGCGAGCCCTCGGCCGTCGAAAGGCCGCCGTTATCGCTCATGAAAAACACCACGGTGTTGTCCGCGGCGTCCATCTCGCGGAGTTTGTCAAGCACCCGGCCGACGCTCTGGTCGACGCTCTCGACCATCGCGGCGTAGGCAGCGTGGTCCTGCACCTGCCGGGCCTGATTGTCGCCTTCGGGCAGGAATCTTGGGGTGATGTCAGCCAGACCCAGTTCCTCGGCCTTGGTGCGGTACTTCTCGATCAGCGCCTCCTTGGCCTCGATGGGGATATGGACCGCGTAATGCGACAGATACAGCAAGAAGGGCCGGCCCCCGACGCCGTCGAGGAACTTGAGGGCCTCATCCGTGAGCCTGTCGGTCAGATACTCGCCGTCGCGGCCCTCGATAGGGGGGTTGCCCCGCCATTTCGGCCAGAAGAAGCTGCGCGGCATGCCGCTGCGGCAGCCGCCGATATTGACATCGAATCCCTGGTCCTCCGGGAAGTAGCCCTTGTCGCCGAGGTGCCACTTGCCCACGAAGCAAGTGGAGTAGCCCGCCTCCTTCAGGGCCTCGGCGATAGTCACCTCCTCCAGTCGCATCTGGGCCTCGTAGGTCGGAGGCAGCAGCTTGCCCATCTTCCGCCCGTAGATGAAATTGGTCAGGTGGATTCGTGCCGGATATTTGCCGCACATGATGCTCGCGCGGGTGGGGCTGCACACGGGGCAGGCGGCGTAGCCGTCGGTGAATCGCATACCCTCGGCCGCCAGACGGTCGATGTTCGGCGTCTCATGGAATCGGCTCCCGTTGCAGCCGACGTCGGCCCAACCCATGTCGTCAATCAGAAAAAATACGAAGTTGGGTCGACGGCCGGGCCCCTGCGGTATCTGTTCTCCAGCCGGCGCCGACACGCCTGATGCCGCCGCCGACAACGCCCCAGCGCCCATGGCCCATAGGAAGTCTCGTCGATCCATTGTTCTGCCTCCAGCGCGTCAGGCGTTTTGCATGGAGTTCATGCTTTCGAGGAATTGTTCGTTTGTGGGGAATCTTCGCAG
>DSDB01000146.1 GCA_011057845.1 Phycisphaerales bacterium
CCAGGGCGGCGATGGAGTGGCGTTCGTCGATGGCGCTATCCGACAACAGGGCCTGCGCCGCCGGATCGCTGGCGGCCGCACGCGCCTTGGCCGCATCGAGCACCCGCACGACCCGGCCGTCCGGAGAAAGCAGAATCGTGTAGCTCTGATTGAGGATCTGGCCCAGCGGCCCGCCCCGATCGGCCTCATTGGCGCTGTCGAAGTCCACCGTAATGCTGTCCTTGACCTTCTGCTGGTACTTCAGGGCCTTGAGGGTGATCTCGGCCGTGGCGTTGCCCTGGGCATCGACGCCCTTGACCATCTGCGTAAAAACCACCTCCATGATGTTGCCGGTATGCCCACCGCTGAACGCCGGCGGTTTGGAGCCTGGAGGCCCTTCCCATTCGACACTCTTGTCGGCTTCGATGAACACCTTGTACGTGCCCGTGTCGCCGAGGCGGAACTTCAGGCCCAATTCAACAGCCCCGGCCGCGTCCGCCGCCGCATTGGCGTCAACAACCGGCACCGCCGGCTGCACCGGTTCGACGACGACCGGCACAACAGGCCGGCTCGGCAAGTTGGGCTCAGCCTTCAATTCAAGCACCGGCGTCGCGGGCTGATTTGGCCCAGGCGCAGGTTGCACCGGCTGGACCGGCTCGGCCACAACGGGCGGCTGGGGCGTTGCCTTCGCGGCTTCCGCGGGAGATTCCGCCGTATCAGGCGCCGGTTCGACGGCTACCTGGTCCGGCTCGACTTTCAGTCCGTTTTCCTGGGTCTTGCTCTCGTTGCAGCCGGCCGCCAACACCAGGACCGACGTCAAAACCCACAACCCGCCACGGCAAAAAACACGCGATTTCATCATGATGGTCTTCCCGTAAGTGCTTACCGGATAGAGTATTGCAAACATAACACCAAGGCGCAATTATAGCCCCCGCCAATGGAAACACAACCGAATTTTCTTTGTTCGCCGCCCCGGTTGCCGCTAAAATGCAGGGCTTGAGACCCGTGCTTTTTTCAGTATTCCAATCGGAGATGTTGTTCCATGCGAAGCGACACCGTCAAGAAGGGATTTCAGAGGGCCCCCCATCGCGCCCTGCTGCGGGCCTGCGGGCTGGCCGAGGCCGACATCAACAAGCCGTTCATCGGCGTTGCCAACAGCTTCTGCGAGGTTGTTCCCGGCCACGTACACCTCAATAAGGTCGCCACCACGGTCAAGGACGCCATCCGGCGCGCCGGCGGCGTGCCGTTTGAGTTCAACACCATCGCCATCTGCGACGGCATAGCAATGGGCCACACCGGGATGAAATACTCTCTGGCCTCCCGCGAGATCGTCGCCGATTCCGTGGAGGCCATGTGCCGCGCCCACTGTTTTGACGGCCTGGTCTGCATTCCCAACTGCGACAAGATCATCCCCGGCATGCTCATGGCGTCCGTCCGGGTCAACATCCCCACGATCTTCGTCTCCGGCGGCCCCATGGCCGCAGGCCGGACCCGGGACGGCCGCACCGTCGATCTCATCAGCATTTTCGAGGGGGTCGCCCAGTTCAACGCCGGTAAGATCGACGAAGGCCAGCTCAAGGAACTTGAATGCACCGGTTGCCCCACGGCCGGCAGTTGTTCGGGCATGTTCACCGCCAATTCGATGAACTGCCTGTGCGAAGCGGTGGGTATGGCCCTGCCCGGCAACGGGACCGTGCTGGCCGTCAACCCCAAACGCGAGGAACTCTAC
>DSDB01000445.1 GCA_011057845.1 Phycisphaerales bacterium
CCCTAACCCCGTCCCTCTCTGCCGCTGTTCGCCCCGAAATTTGCTTGCGGAGCCATTCGATGCTCTGTTCCATTTTGCCTGGGGCGGCCATACATTCGATGGAGAGGACGCCGTCGAAGTTGATTCTCTTGAGGATTTCGATGCAGCCGGCGATGTTGTCGGCGTTGACGCCCTCGCCGATACCAACGACGCTGGAGGCGATGCCGGTTTCGCCGCCTCGCACGGCCGCGGCCAGCTGCGGGCTGACATCCTTGATGTGGACGTGGGAGACCTTGTGCCGGAAGCGGTTGAGGAAGGCGACGGGGTCGCGGCCGGCGATGAAGGTGTTGCCGGTGTCGAAGTTCATCCGCAGGTACGGTGAATCGAACATGGCGAGGATCCGCTCCATGCAGTCCGGGTCGGTTGTGTACGGGCCGTGAGGCTCGACGTTAATGATCATGTCGTAACGCTCGGCCCATTCCAGGACGACGCGGTAATACTGTTTGATCAGGGCCATGACCTCGTCGTCCGTGTAGCCGTCGGGCTTGCGGCCGCCGTCGGTGGTGTCGACGCAGGGGCAATCGAGGGCTCTGGCGAACTGGATGGCGCGGCAGGTGTAGGCGATGCCGCGATACTGGCCCTCGGGGCTGGACATGGGGAAGGCGGCGTCGAGTTGCGAGACCTTCAGGCCCAGCGAATCGACGTAGGCCTTGAGCTTGAGCGGGTCGGAGTGCAGGCAGATGTGCGGATTGTAGCCCAGGGCCTGGATGAAGTAGTCGCCGTCGATGGTGCCGAATTCGACGTATTCAAGGCCCCACGTCCTGGCGAATTCACAGGCGGGTTCGTACGAGACGTCCAGATGACGCCAGTTGTCCACGTGCATTCCGAGCTTGAGCATGACATACCTCTGTTGTTAGGCTACCGACATCAGATTTCAAACTAAGGGACATACCATCCCGCCGAGCTGCAAAACGCAAAGCGACACGGAAGCGATCAAAAAGCCCATGCCGCGTGGCAAGCCTCCCATAGTTCCGCATTTTGCCGTGTATACTCGATTCGTGCTATTTGCCATCTGATTTCACTCACGTGATCTGAATCCTTTCGCCGACGGCCACCTTGAGGGCATCGTTGGCGCTGTCGTTCTTGACGCTCAGTTCAAGGGTCTTGCAGGAGCCCTCGATGACAAACAGCTCGCCGTCACGGGCGGCGTCGTAGGTCTCACGGAAGTTCAACATCCCATCATGCGGTCCCACCGTGACGCGGTATTGGTCCTGATCGCTGGCCGGCAGATTCGTCACGACGTTGCCGAAGCGGTCGATACGCACGACCATGCCCTCACGCCCGTCCCGGTAGAATTCGAGCTTCGTCATAGCCTCCACGGGTTGGCCGACCGCCTCGAACCCGCCGTTTTCGATCCGCGCGGCCACGCGCGCGAAGACGTCGCGCCCGTGAAATGTCTTACTGGCCCCGGCGGGCACCTCGATCTCGCGGACCTCCATCGCCTCGAAGCCGCTGACCGCCGCCCAGAGCAGGCCGTTGTCCGGCCCGACGAAGTAGTATCCCCCCGCCTTGACCGCCAGGGCCCGCCGCTGGGTCCCGACGCCGGGATCCACGACACAGCAGAATACGGCGCCTGCGGGGAAATAGCGGACGCTGTTGCTGAGGATCCACGCCCCCTCGACGACGCACTGGGGGCTTATCTCATGGCACAGGTC
>DSDB01000564.1 GCA_011057845.1 Phycisphaerales bacterium
AATTCGTCCAGCGACGCCAGGATGCGCTCCAGGCGACTCGGACTGACCACATCCTCCGGCAGCGAATCGTTCATTTCCTCATACGTCAGAAAGCCCTTCTTCTTGCCCCGGTCGATCAAGGCCCGTATCTGCTTTTCGGAGTCCATCGAAAGACCGTCGATGATCTTCGGCGCTGCTTGCTCCTGCTGCCCCTCGTCCGGCACCTCGGCATTCTGTGCCTCATGGTTCTCAACCGCTTCTTCGGCGGCCTGTTGTGCGGCTTTCTTCTTTCTTGCCACGTTCACTTTCCTTTAGCCCGTTGCATCGGTTATACAGGCTCCGCGTTGCATCGTCGAAGCCACGTCTGTTCTCACACAATTCTTTTACATCCGTTGTATCGTATGGGCCCTTCCTGCGCCTGGTACGCCCCGCAGGCACAGCCGGTTCATCACGTCATCCCCATCGTATATCGGTTCCGCTTTTCCCGTTGCGCCGCCACGGGCTGCCCTGCGCCGGTCCCTGCCCCGGCGCGCCGTCGGGCGCCACACTCAGCGAGAATATCCAGGGCATCATCAAGTCGCCGGCCGAAGTTGCCCTTCGCCTGCCCCGCATGTTCGAGGTCCACGACATAGGCGGCGATCTCTTCCTGTTCGATCCGCCTGAGCACGGCATCGACCGTCGCCGCGGACCCGGACTCGCATATCTCGAAGACAATCCGCGCTATCGAGGCCAGCTCCGGCACATCAAAGTCATCCAGCGTCAGGCGTTTCGCAACCGTCGAGAACAGCGACGGGTCACACAACAGGACCTCAATGATCTCACTTTGGGCCCTGGCCGCAAGCGTCGCCGGCAGAGGCAGGGCCGATACGGCGGCATTGGCGACCGTGCGGACATTGGCCCGTTGAACCCGCCCCGTGCGAGTCCTCAGTTCACCGGCCACGACGGCCGCGTCCATGCTCAGGACCCGCGCCAGACGATTGACCAGCAGCCCCGTCTCAATGGCATTGAGATTGCCCGCCCCCAGGGCCGTAGCCACCGCCTGGAGAAACTCGTCGATCGCGGCCTTGCGACCGGCCAGTGTCTCGTCCTTGGCAAACGCCTGTTCGAGCCTGGACCATTTGAAGTCAAACACGTCGGTGGCGCTATTGATCAGTTGCCTGAACGCATCCGCGCCCTCCGCCAGCAGATAATCGCACGGATCCTGACCCGCCGGGATAATGGCGATACCCACGTCGATCCGCTGGGCCAACGCCACTTCCAGAGCGCGGTTTGCGGCCGCAACACCGGCCGTGTCCCCGTCGAAGACAAGGATCACCTTTTTCGCGTAACGGCGCAGTATCCGGCCATGGCCGGAGGTGAAACTCGTACCCAGCGTGGCCACCGCGTTCGTGATGCCCTTACTGTGCGACATGATGCAGTCCGTGTAGCCTTCGACAAGAACCGCCACCCCGGATCGGACAATCTCGTGCCGGGCATGGTTCAATCCGTAGAGACAGTGGCTCTTGTCGAACAACGGCGTCGTCGCGGAATTGACATACTTCGCAGGAGCATCCCCCAAGGTCCGCCCACCAAAACCAATGATACGCCCGGTCGCGTCCACAATGGGAAACATCAGGCGGTTGACGAACTTGTCCTGGTTGCCAACCGTCAGCCCCGCCTGCAAGAGGACGGCATCCGGAATCCGTCTGGCCCGGGCCGCCGTCAACAACGC
>DSDB01000049.1 GCA_011057845.1 Phycisphaerales bacterium
ATTATCAGTGCTCTGGTGGAAAATAAGCCGGGCGTTCTGGCGCATGTGGCCGGGATGTTCGCGGCGCGGGGTTTCAATATCGACTCGCTGGTGGTCGGGCGTACGGAGGACCCGGAGATGAGCCGCATGACGATTGTCGTCGTCGGCGACGACCGGGTCGTCGAGCAGGTGCGCAAGCAACTGGCGAAAATCGTTCCGGTGGTGAAGGTGCAGGATTTCGTCGGCCAGCCGGTGGTGGCGCGGGATTTGATGCTGATTACGGTCACGGCGCCGCCGGAGAAGCGTGCGGAGATCTTCTCGCTGATGGAGATGTTCCGCGGCAAGGTGGTGGATATCGGGCTCAAATCGCTGATGATCGAGATCAGCGGGCCGGAATCGAAGATCGAGGCGTTTATCAACGTCTGTCGGCCGTATGGGATCAAGAACGTCGCGCGGACCGGCACGATTGCCATGCCCCGGCAGGCGAATATCGAATGACGGATGAGCGGTCGAGGCCCCGGAATCCGGGGCCTCGGCCTAATTCTCTTGTCCGGGAGGGCGGGTTGGCTATAATACGCGGCGGTGAATCACAATGGATAGACGGCGTTTTTTGACACTATTGGCGGCGGTTCCAGCGGTGCAGACCGTGGCGCGCGGGGCCGCGGCGGGCGCCGATGCGATCCGGCTGATTGTGCGGGCCGACGACATTGGGTCATCTCATGCGGCCAATCTGGCGTGTATTCAGTGCTTCAGGGAGGGGATCGCGCGGTCGGTGGAGGTGATGGTTCCGTGTCCGTGGTTCAAGGAAGCGGCCCGGATGCTGCGCGAGACGCCCGGCTATGACGTCGGGGTGCACCTGACGCTGACGTCGGAGTGGGAGTTCTACAAGTGGGGCCCGATTACGCGGGCACCGAGCCTGGTGGACGGGCGGGGCCATTTTCATCCGACGACCTGGAAGGAGAAGGGCCCGGATGGCGAGATCGGCTTTTTGCAGGGCGAGCCCAGGGTCGAGGAGGTGGAGCGCGAGTTGCGGGCGCAGATCGAGCTGGCAGTCAAGGAGATACCGCAGGTCTCGCATCTGAGCAACCACATGGGCACGGCGACGAGTCGGCCGGACCTGCGGGAGCTGGTGGACCGGTTGGCGGCCGAGTACAAGCTGCCCATCAACGTGCCGGGGCTCAAGCGGACGCCCGCGTGGGGACCGAATGAGATGTCGGCGTCGCAGCGGGAGCAGGCCCTGGTCGGACTGCTGGAGAAACTGGACGGCGGGCTGTACATGCTGGTGGAGCACCCGGGCCTGGATACGGAAGAGATGCGGGCCATCGGGCACGAAGGGTATCGAAATGTGGCGTCCCATCGGGATGCCGTGACGAAGGCCTTTTGCAGTGCGAAGGTCAAACAGGCGATTGAGAAAAGAAACATCAGACTGGTCAGTTACCGCGACGTATTGAGCGGCTGAAACCCATTCGGAAAGGAGCATTCGGAACATGGCGGCAAAGATTCATTATGAAGCGGACGCACCCATCGACGCCCTGCGGGGCAAGAAAGTGGCGGTGATCGGGTATGGGAGCCAGGGGCATGCGCACAGCCAGAATCTGCGCGACAGCGGGATTGAGGTGGGTGTGGCGGAGTTGAAGGGCACGCCGAATTATCAGTTGGCGATGGAGCACGGTTTTACGCCGACGGACATCAAGACGGC
>DSDB01000510.1 GCA_011057845.1 Phycisphaerales bacterium
CTGGGCCAGCCCGATATCGATGGGGCGCTTGTCGGAGGGGCGAGTCTGAAGGCGCAGGAGTTTCTGGGGATTATCAAGTCGGCCGTCTGAGGGCCGAGTTTTCGAGTCGACAATCAGGTCTGAATCGAGGAACGATTATGGCAGTGGCTCCAATACTGGCTGTTGGCATTATCATGAAGATCGTCGGGACGCTGTTCGTCCTGAGCTGCATAACCCTGGTTCTGGTGGTTCTCATCCAGAAGGGCCGCGGAGGCGGACTCAGCGCCGCCTTCGGCGGCGGCATGGCGGGCGGCCTGCTGGGCTCCAAGACGGGCGATTTCCTGACGTGGTTCACCATCGTGCTGGTGTGCGTGTTTCTCATGCTGGCGGTGGTAACGGCGAAATACTACCGCCCGACGACGTCGGACTTCGGCGTTCCGCCGTCCGGGCAGACCATGCCGGACGATACAACGGCCCCGGCCGGTCCTGGTCCGGCCCCCCTCGGTCCTACGGAGACCCCGGCGCCCATAACCGGTATGCCTGAGACGGCGCCGGCCGGCGGCGCGGCGCCCGTGCCGGTCGATGCGCCGGGTAACTAGACCGCGGCCGAACACGGTTCGGGCCATCCGTCGGGCAATCGCAACGGCAAGGGAAAGAACAGACTATGCTCAACAGTATGACCGGATTCGGCGAGGCGCAGGGCACGCTCAATGGCGTCAGCTACGTCGTCGAAGTCAAGACGCTGAACAGCCGGTATTTCAAGACCAGCATCAAGCTGCCGGAGCTTGGGGTGAATCTTGAGGAGCATATCGACAAGCTCCTGCGACGGCGGATTGCGCGGGGCGCGGTGCAATACGTGCTCCGGCTCAAGGAGGTCTCGGCCAGCGCCCTGTTCGACATCGACGAACCGGCGCTTCGCGCGGTCGTGGAGCGGCTCAGCCAACTGGGCCCGGACCTGGCGGGCAGCCTGGATGTGGGCAATCTGTTGAGTCTGCCTGGCATGGTGCGTCCGGTGACGCCCGATGAGGAGACGGCCGTGCGGGTGCGAGACAAGATTCTGGAGTTGAGCAACACCGCGATCGACCGGGTCCAGCAGATGCGCTGTGCCGAGGGCCAGAGTCTCGAAGCCGACCTGCGCGGCCACTGCGAGGCGATTCGCAGGGACCTGGAGGTCATCGATTCCCGCGGCGGATCGGTCGTGCGGGAATATGCCCGACGGCTCCAGAGCCGCGTCGATGAACTGCTGGCCGAGGCGAAACTCAAGCTCGACGCCGAGACGCTGGCCCGCGAGGTGGCGGTGCTGGCGGATCGTTCTGATATATCCGAAGAACTGGCCAGACTGGACTCGCACCTCAAGCAGTTCGAGCAGATATGCCACGAGGGCGGCCAGGCGGGACGCCGGCTGGATTTCCTCTGCCAGGAAATGCTCCGCGAGGCCAACACGATAGGCAGTAAAGCGACCGACGGCGAGATTATCTCCCGCGTCGTGGACGTCAAGTGCCGAATCGATCGAATCAAGGAGCAGGTGCAGAACGTGGAGTAGCGGGGCAGGCCCATCGCCGATGGGACCGAGGGCGCCGGACAGGACACCGAACACGATTTCGCGTTTGTGTTGGACAAGGGCAACATGGCTACGGCGAAGATGAAAAGGGCAAAAGTCGTGATTATCAGCGGTCCGTC
>DSDB01000206.1 GCA_011057845.1 Phycisphaerales bacterium
GACGGCCGTGACCGGACCCGGCGCCATGACGCCCGACAGCGAGATACCGACGACCTTGGCGAGAAATGCGAGGATGGCCATGAGAGAATCCGTGGGTTGAGATGGCTGGACTTCGATCGAGCGGCGTGTCGCGGTGTGGTGGCCCGGGGGCGTTCCTGCAAGGGCGGGACGCCCTCGCCACGCTTGGGCGATGTTATTCTCCTATGATCTTGACGAGGATGCGCTTGTCTCGTTTGCCGTCGAATTCGTAGTAAAAGAGGTGCTCCCAGGGGCCCAGGTGGAGCTTGCCGTTCGTGATGGCGACGACGACCTCGCGGCCCATGACCTGGCGCTTGAGGTGGGCGTCGGCGTTGTCCTCAAAACCGTTGTGGCGGTACTGAGAATGGGGTTTTTCAGGGGCGAGCCTTTCGAGCCAGACCTCGTAGTCGTGGTGCAGGCCCGATTCGTTGTCGTTGATGAAAACCGAGGCCGTGATGTGCATGGCGTTGACGAGGACCAGGCCGTCGCGGACGCCGCTTTCAGCGACGAGTTGCTCGATCTGTTCATGGACCGAGACGATGGCCCGACGGGTGGGGGTATTGATCCAGAGTTCTTTTGTGAGCATCTTCATGCTGGGACTCCTGATTCGACGGCCCCAGTATACCGGGCCCTCGCGAAAGAGCAAGAACGCCACGGCGTGGGCAGGCCGGCGGGAAGAAAAGAGGACTACGCCGGGTCAAAGGAGAGACCTGCGTCATCGGGGCGGATAGGTTGGTGGAATGATGGTTTCATGGCGGCTGGCATAGAGGGAGGTGTTGTGGTAGGATCACAGCGCTGGACGAGGGCCATCCCGGCCCACCGGAGCCCTGCAGTCACCGGCGGGATGCCCGCGACACAGTTACTCACGGACAGTATGCCCGTGCCATTGTAAGGAGTATTGAGATGAGATCGGTTATGGTTAGTGTCTTGGTGTTGGCGGTGTGCTTTTGGGTCGGTTTGGCGAGGGGGACGGACGAGGGGTTTGAACCCCTGTTCGGGGCCGATGGGATCAGCGGGTGGAAGGTCTCGGACTGGTCGGACCTGCGGGTCCCGCAGAAGGTCGAGGGCACGGCGTGGAAGCTGGAGGATGGGGTGCTATACGGCCTGAATAAGCGGACGTGGATCATCTCACCGGACGAGTACTCGGATTTCGTCCTGCGGCTGGAGACCCTGATTACGCGGGGCTCCAACGGAGGCATCGGGCTGCGGTTCCCACCGGCGGGCGACCCGGCGTACACGGGGATGGAGATTCAGGTCGTTGACCACGGGGTGTATTACTCGGGGTACGCCTCGCAGCCCCAGCAGTACACCGGTTCGATCTACGATGAGATCGCGCCGGAAGGGGCGACGGTGAACCCGCCGGGCCAGTGGAATGCGTGGGAGATTACCTGCCGGGGGACGAATGTGCAGATCGTGCTCAACGGCAAGAAGGTCATCGACGTGGATATGGCCAAAGAGATTCGCGCCCGGCAGAACAAGGGCCCGGCCCTGTCGAAGCGGCCGATCAAAGGCCATATCGGCTTTCAGAACCTCAACGGCAGCATCACGATTCGCGGCGCCGCGATCAAACGGCTGGATGGTGCGGGGCAGGCCACGGCGCTATTCAACGGCAAGGACCTGACCGGCTGGGTGAACGTCAA
>DSDB01000599.1 GCA_011057845.1 Phycisphaerales bacterium
CCAGACCGTCTCGGCCTCGCCCGTGACGACGCAATCCACGTGTTCGGCGGCCTCTTCGATGCACATCGTCGCATGAATGCCGCCCATGATGACGGGCACACCCTTGCCGCGGAAATGCGCGGCCAGCTCGTAGGCGCGACTGGCCTGCGAGGTAAAAGCCGTGATGCCGACCAGGTCCGGCCGCGGCAGGGCCTCGTAGTCCGGCAAGTGGCGGTTCTCGTCAAAAATGGTGATATCCCAATCCCTGGGCGTCAGTCCCGCCAGGACCATGAGGCTCAGCGGCTTCCAGACGCGGAAGCGGTTCCAGAAGCTTTCTCGGAGTTTGACAAGACTGACCAGCGGGTTAGACGGGTTAATCAGGTATAGTCGCATTCATTGCTTTCAACAAAACCCATGATGCCGTTCAGTATCGGCATGTTGCTGTGGATCAACGGTTGCCACGCAAATACGGCGGTCCTACAAACAGTACAGCACGGCGAAAAAATGACACGTACTCCCACCCGCCGCCAATACGTGCCAGAGTGAGTGGCTGTGCGGTAAAACCCGCCAACCATAGAATACCGCTCCGAGCAGATAAAGCAAGCCCCCGGCCGCCAATAATATGGCGCTGGCGGGATTGACGGTCTCCAGGGCCCGGCGAAGGGGCGGAAGCCAGAGGCCGCCCATAACGGCATACAGAACAAAGGAGGCCCTGCGGGAGCCGGCGGTATGCACGAATTCGAGTCCTGCCCCGGCAGCCGCGGCGGCCCATACGACCGCCAGCAGGCTCCAGCCCCACGCGCCCCCAAGGCAGACCACCAGGAAGGGGGTGTACGTGGCGGCGATCAGCAGGGATATCCCCGCGTGGTCGATGGTCTGAAAGACGCGCTTGAGCCGCGAAGCGGACAGGGCGTGGTACAGGGTGGAGGCCACGTACTCGATGACGAGGACGGCGCCAAAGACAGCAAAGCTGACCACATGACGGGCGGTTCCCCACCATGCGGCCGCCACGACCAGCACGATGAGCCCCCCGAAGGCGGCCAGCGCAGCCACACCGTGTATCACCGCACAGGTGATATCCTCGCTGAAAGCATATTTGCGCCTACGTATGCGGCCCAAAGCCCATCCTTAATCGAGAATCGTTCCCATCTGCTTTGTGCTACGGACGGCGGAAGGCCGGGGCCTTGTCCTGGAACATGTTCAGCCATCGCAGGAGCAGGGCGTCCTGAATCGTCTTGCCTTGGCGCAGCTCATCGGGTGTCTTGCCCCAGTAGAAGCCGATCCAGCCCTCGGCGACGGCGCGAGAGCCTTCGAGGAATTCCTCAAATTGTTCCGGCGAACACTTCAGGAAGAACATCTCCTCAATGACAAGGGGCTTGCCGACGTCGTAGACGGCCAGGGCGGCCAGGGCCTGATCGATCTTGTCCGTCTCCGGGTAGAAATGGACGCTGGCGAAATCAAGGTTCTCAGCGACCTCCTTTGAATAGAAGAGCGGCTTGGCGCCCGGAAAAGTCAGGGCCCAGGGGATGACGCCCACCGTAATCGCGTGGCGGTGGTCGTGCTTGCGGATGGCGGCAACGAGCCGGTCGACCCAGGCCTTGGCCACCTGCTGCTGGGTGCGTCCGGCAAGGTCCAGTGTGATCCGCTGGACGAAGTGCTTGCCGCCGAACTCACCGGC
>DSDB01000553.1 GCA_011057845.1 Phycisphaerales bacterium
CCCTTCTCCGGGTCCGCCCCGGCGATGGTCAACGGGATCCGCTCGCCATAGTCGTCGCTGACGCTGACAATAACGAATTGCCCGGGCCGGCGGGCGCGGGCAATCAGCGGGGCCTCGACTTCGGCCGTGAACACGTTCTCAGAAAGCTGCTGCTTGGTCAGTATCCTGTGCGCCATGGAAGAATCCTGTCTGCCGCAACGAGACAAAGGCGGGATTATGCCATTATCCGGGGTCTGTGTCAATACAGGTCGTCCACGGACACACCATTGCCACGCCATCCCATGGAAATACGGGGTAATCGCGCTGAAAACGGCCAGGGAACGATCAATCGGCGCGATCCGACGGCGGGCCCTGGACGAAACCGGCCTGCTCCAGATCCGGTTCAGACTTCCGGGCCGTCGAGGACCCTTTGGCGGGCAGTTCCCGGATTGGAATTGGCGGCTCGACCGGCTGCCGGGCGGTCTGAGTCTCGTCAACGGCCGCAGCCATTCCATCCTCCACTATCTCAATACCCTCCAAGTCCTCCTCAAGGGCCTCGATTTCGCCATCGCCGTCCTCGAAATCGTCCACTCTGGCCTCCGGCGCCGCCGTGGCGGGCGACTTGTCGGCCTCCAGGGCATCGCTAGATCGGAAGATGACGTTCTGCACGGCCTGCTCAGCCGGTTCATCGGTGAGCGACCGCAAAAACACGCTGCCATCGGCGCCCTGTTCGGCCCAGATCAGCTTGTCGCGGATCAACTCCAGCATCGCCAGGAACCGCCCGACGATCACAATTCGCTCCCGGCGACCCTCGAAGATCCGTTCGAAGGTCAGCGGACCTTCCGTCTGCAAGCGGTGCAGGATCTCGATCTGATAAAGATCGATGGGGGTATCGTCCTTGATATGACTGATGTCGAAGGCCACCCCGCCGGTCGCCTTGCAGATACGGTCGAAGGCATCCAGCAGGTCCCAGATGCTCACCTGGTCGAGATCCAGTTCCGGCTCGGCGTCGGGTCGGAGCTTGTCGATAATGCTGTCGGAACGGGGATGACGCTGCATCTGCCGCTCGGCCGCCGCTTCGAGGAGGTTGGCCGCGTCCTTGAACCGCTTGTACTCCAGGAGCTGGCGGATCAGTTCCGCCCGAGGATTGCCGACCTCATCGGCCTCGACGGCCTCCGGGTCCGCCTGGGGCAGCAACATGGCCGACTTGATTTGCATCAGGGTCGACGCCATCACCAGGAAATCACCCGCCAAATCCACGTCCAGGTCCTTGAGCAGCTCCACATACCGCAGATACTGCTCCGTGATTCGGGCGATCGGGATATCGTAGATATCGACCTCTTCCTTGCGAACCAGGTAGAGCAGCAGATCCATCGGCCCGGCGAAGATGTCCAGATTCACGCGATAATCAGCCACCGATCACTCCTTCTCCGTCCGGTTTTGAAGCACCTCGACCGCCCGGTCGGCGTCAGGCTCCATGACCTGCAATTCAATCTCTTCGATCACGTCCACACCGGCAAGCACGTTGCGAGCGTTCTGACCTGAGACCATCGCCTCGATGCCGGCGCCCAACAAATCAGCCCTGGCCAGTTCCGCCTCGATGTAACTGCCGTATTGCGCAATTGTGACCAGTCTATCCTGCATGGTTCAGCCTCCTAGGCCAACGGCCGC
>DSDB01000480.1 GCA_011057845.1 Phycisphaerales bacterium
CGCTCGGTGGTCAGGCCGGGTCTTCGCCCGCTGGTCAGGACATCGACGTGAAGATCCGCGGACCGCGCGTACTTGCCGAGCAGGGCCTTGTGCGCCATGCCCGCGCCGCCCCCGATGGGCGGAAACTCATAGTTGAGCATGAGAATTCTCATCGGCGATCTATCATCCGGCAACCTGCCCTGCTGAGCGAAGCGAAACATCTCGTCATCATACCGCCTACACCATCGTGACTCGTCCATCGTGAGTCATGAGTCATGAGTCGTGAGTCGTGTCTCTATCGTCTTCTGCGCCACTACAAACAGATTCGTCTGCATACACAACGGCAACCGTCGCCAGGGGATGTACCTGGCCAGCTTGCCGCAGGGCCCCAGCTTCCTGAGCTTATTGAGCATGAACTCGTTGACGGGGTCGATCTTGACGAACCGCACGGCAAAGCCGTTGCGAATCAGACGTCGCCTCAATTGACCCGGGCCGTGCAACGAGGGGTGCGCGATCCTCCAGCCCAGGCCCTTATGGGCGATGGTCTCGAAAATGACGTTGGCGAACTTGTTCGGCGTCTGGAACAGGTACAGGCCGCCGGGCCGCAGCAGGCGGCGGACCTCGCCCAGATGCCGATCCGTATCCGGGATATGTTCGAACAAATCAAAACTCAGCACCACGTCAAAGGATTCGCTGGGCCACGGTAGATTCTCCGCCGGGTGGGCCTCCAGCCGGGCGTTGGGGTACTTCCCGCGGCCATATTCAATGGCGGCCTCTGAGATATCCGTACCGATGACGCTGAAGCCCTTCTGCGTCAAATGGTTCGTCACAGTGCCGATACCGCAGCCAATCTCGAGCACGTGGTTGCCCTGGCTGATCAGGTCCACGGTCTCGATGAAGTCCAGACACGCCTGGAGATTGCCGCGCTGCTCCGTACCGGCGGCCAGGCTGTGCCGCCAGTCGTCCTCGTATATCGCATGATAGTCAACGGCTTGCCGGGTCATGGGCGGTGCACGGCCGCGATGAGGCGGGCGTCATTTTCTCTCGAACAGCACGTGATCGCCGAATTCACGCACCACGCGGTAATTCTGCATCACGTACTGCCGCAGGGGTTTGAGGATTTCGTATCGCTGGGCCTCGGCCTTGTCAAACTGCTGCTCCAGCATACCGGCCCAGGCCTTGTCAAAGGCGTCGACGATGTTCGCGTTGTTCGGCAGGAAGCTCGCCTCCTGGGCCCCCATGAAACCCTTGGGCATCTTCGGCCACAGTTCGTAGGGCGGACGCTCAATGGGGATGTGCCGCTTGCGGGAGTCAATAATGAACTTCGGCGGGCGTTGCTCGAATTCCGCCAGCAGGGTCCTGACCTCCTCGGCCAGTATCGCCGGGGCGTTTCGTGTCATGGAGCAGCACCGCGACGCGGATGAGAATCGCCCGGCCGCCACGTACATGCCCGGATACCAACCCCAGACGTACATCCTGTCCTGGATGGTGGAATGATCGCGGACGTAGTAAGCGGTGGCCTGCCAGGGGTAGTAGCCGCCCTTCTCCTTGAGTTCGCGGATTTCGTTGAATCGCTGCACGAAGCCATTGCGTTTGGCCGGGTACGGAGTGCCGGAGAACGGACTGGTGCTTATGCCAAAGAAGATATGCCATGACATCAGAATGGC
>DSDB01000284.1 GCA_011057845.1 Phycisphaerales bacterium
CCGCGCCCGCGAACCCGACAGATTCTACTTCTACATGCTCGGCATCAACGAAACCAGCCTGGAACCGGGCCAGGGCAAGCCCGGCGCCGCGTTCCGCCAGACCATCGGCGCCCGCCCCGAGGACATCGCCCCCCTCAAGGCCCTCGATCCCAAGGCCCTCAACGACGTGATGCTCGTGGCCTACCACAAATGGGACAACACCCGCCGCTTCATCGCCGCCCTCGACCCGGCCGCCAACACCCTGACCACCGACGGCGGCAAGATGAAGTCATGGAACCCTCTCGTCAAAGGCACGCCCTACCACCTGGAGAACTACATGGCCGCCCTCGATGAGCCCGGCGAGTGGTTCCTCGACCGCGACGGCACGCTCTACTACAAGCCCCGACCCGGCGAGGCCATCGACTCCGCCGACGTCGTCGCCCCCATCATCGACAAGCTCATCGTTATTGACGGCGACCCGCGGGCCGGCAAGTTCGTCGAGCATATCACCATCAAGGGCCTGACTTTCAGCCATCAGCAACTGCTCACCGGACCCGGAGGCTTCGACCCGGCCCAGGCGGCCGCTCCCATCGAGGCGGCCGTCATGGCCGACGGCGCGCGACACATCACCCTCGAAGACTGTGAGGTGTCCCACGTGGGCGGTTACGGCGTCTGGTTCCGCAGGGGCTGCCGCGACTGCCGCATCCAGAAGTCGTACATTTACGACCTGGGCGCCGGCGGCATCCGCATCGGCGAGACCGACATGCGGCAGAACCCCGACGAACAGACCCGCCACATCACCGCCGACAACAACATCCTGCTGGCGGGCGGACGTATCTTTCCCTGCGCCGTCGGCGTCTGGATCGGCCATTCCTCCGATAACCACATCACCCACAACGACATCGGCGACTTCTACTACACCGGCATCAGCGTCGGCTGGCGATGGGGCTATGCCGCCAGCCTGGCCAAACGCAACATCATCACGCACAACCACGTCCACCACATCGGCTGGGCCGTCCTCAGCGACATGGGCGGCATCTACACCCTGGGCCCATCCGAAGGCACCCGTATCACCGACAACATCTTCCACGACATCTACGCCTACACCTACGGCGGCTGGGGGCTCTACACGGATGAGGGCTCCACCGGCATCGTCATGGAGAACAACCTCGTCTACAACGTCAAGACCGGCGGCTTCCACCAGCACTACGGCAAGGAAAACATCATCCGCAACAACATCCTGGCCTTCAGTATGCTCTACCAAGTCCAGGCCACACGCGTTGAGGAGCACCTGTCCTTCACCTTCGAGAACAACATCGTCTACTACAAGACCGGCCAACTGCTCTCCGGGCCCTGGACGAAGGTCCGCGTGAACATGGACAACAACTGCTACTTCAACCCGAACTCGTCCAATCACAGCTTCGCCGGCCTGGACTTCGAGAAATGGAAGGAAACGACCGGCCACGACAAGAACTCCATCGTCGCCGATCCCGGCTTCATCGACCCCGACAACGGCGACTTCCGCCTCAAAGGCGACTCGCCCGCCCTCAAGATCGGCTTCAAGCCCTTCGATTACTCGAAGGCGGGCGTCTACGGCGAGCCCGCCTGGATCGAGAAGGCCCGCTCCGCGACGTTCCCGCCGCTGGAATGGCCGCCGGACCC
>DSDB01000192.1 GCA_011057845.1 Phycisphaerales bacterium
GCCGCTCTGGGTTTGGGCAAGTCCGGTTCGGCCTCCTGCTCCTCGGTGCCTAGCGCGGCGCCCACGCTCGGTGTCCGGCGGTGGTCGGCGTCTTGCGTCGTTACAGGGGCGGGTTGAGGCTTGGGAGATTGCGGTTCTTCCGGCGCCGGCGCGGATTCCTGCTCAGGCTCATCGGCGTGCGCCGCGGGCGCGGGCGGTTGGGGCGTCGAAGGAGCCACCGCCTGCGCCGCCGCACGATTGTGCAGCTTGACGATGTTGACCGCCTCCTTGAGGTTGATTGCACGGTAATCCGGATTCGACCGAAGGTCCTCGAAACGCACCTCCCGCGTGGGTGGATCGACCAGGATCGTCTTGCAGCCGGCCGCGCGTCCCGCATGGATGTCCCTGGCGCTGTCGCCGATCATCCATGACTGCGATAGATCGATATCCAACTCCTGCGCGGCGGCCAGCAACATGCCGGGCCCGGGCTTGCGATCATCGCTGTCCTTGCGATACTCCGGCACCGACCCCTCCGGGTGATGCGGACAGTAATAAATGCCGTCCAGATAGGCCCCTTGACGTCCCAATAGCTCCTTCAGCCGCGCGTGAATATGCCCAAGCTGCTTCTCGGTGATGAGGCCTCGCGCCACCGCCGACTGGTTTGAGATGATGACGAGCCGGTAGCCCATATTGCGGAACTGATTAAGAGCCGAGGCGACGCCGTCGATCAGTCGCACCTGGTCCGGGTCGCTGATATAGCCGGGATCCACGATGAGCGTGTCGTCGCGATCCAGAAATACGGCTTTCTCAGACATCTTGCAGACCCACTTTCATATCAGCGGCCGACGAAACGCCGTTCAACAAGTTCACAGATGATGTGGTACGCCAGTTGATGGATTTCCTGGCTCCGTGCCGTCGATGCATCGGCGGCACAGAGGCAGACATCCGCCATCGTCTGCAACGGGCTGTCGCCCCTGCCGGTGAAGGCAATGAGGACGGCGCCGCGTTCTTTGGCCAGTTGGGCCGCCTTGAGTACGTTGGCGCTGGCGCCGCTGGTGGAAAACGCCCACAAGACATCGCCCTTACAGACCAGCGCTTCGACCTGCCGGGCGAACACGTCCTCGAAGCAGTAGTCGTTGCCGATGCACGTCAGAACGGACGTATCCGTGGACAGCGCCACCGCCGGCAAGGCCCGGCGCTCCGCGGTAAAACGCCCCACAAGCTCGCCGGCGATATGCTGGGCGTCCGCGGCCGATCCCCCATTGCCGCACAGATACACCGTCCCGCCGGCCTCAATGGCCCGGACAATGGCCTGGGCCGCGGCGATGACACTGTCGGCTCCGCGGCTTTCAAACTGCCCCACCAGGGCCTTGTGCGTGTCGATGACCTGGGCGAATCGTTCTCGGTCGCTGTGATTCATGATCACCTGGCCTCAAGGGCTCTCATTTTCTCTATCGTGGTCGTTGAGCTGCGACCCGCAACGAGCTTCGCCAGCTTGACCTGCCCACCGTACGATTCGACAAACTCCCGCCCGACGACGCCTTTGTCCTTCCAGTCTTCACCTTTGACCAGGACATCCGGTCGGACGCGTTCAATCAACGCGATGGGCGTCGGGTCCTCAAAGACGGTGATGTAATCCAC
>DSDB01000627.1 GCA_011057845.1 Phycisphaerales bacterium
CGCGGTCGCGGCATCCGGTACATCACGTTATGCCACTCCAAATGCAATCACATCTGCGATTCATCGTTCGATGAGCATCGCACGTGGCACGGCCTGAGCCCCTTCGGCACAGACCTGGTGGCCGCCATGAACGACATGGGCATGGTCATCGATGTTTCTCACGTCTCGGATGAGACCTTCTATCAGGTGATTGAACGGTCGCGGACGCCGGTGGTCGCGACGCATTCGGGCTGTCGGCATTTCACGCCGGGCTTCGAGCGTAACATGAGCGACGAGATGATCGGCGCGCTGGCGGCTAAGGGGGGCGTCATCCAGATCAACTTCGGCTCCATATTCCTCAAAGCGGGCGTCGCGGCGCAGTTCCAGGCATTCAAGAGGCAACTGGAGCAGGAGATAGCGGCCAAGGGTCTGGCGGGCGCTGACAAGGAGGCCTACGCGGACGCCCGGTGGAAACAAGGCCGGTTCGACCGGGCGCGGGTCGGCGACGTGGCGGACCATATCGACCATGTCGTGCGGCTGGCGGGTATCGACCACGTCGGCCTGGGCTCGGATTTTGACGGCGTCGCCAACCTCCCCGTCGGGCTCGAAGACGTCTCGTGTTATCCCAATCTGATCGCCGAACTGCTGCGCCGCGGATATACACCGCCGGATATCGGCAAGGTCGCCGGCGGCAACTTCCTGCGGGTCTGGCGGCGGATTATCGACGAGGCCGGGAACTGAAGAACCGCGGCATCTCCCGTGGCGATGGCCTCCGACCCTCGGATCACCTGCGGCCCTGCCGCCCGATAGCCGCGTTGACTCCGCGCGCTCTTTGCGGTATAATAGGGCCACTATGACCGGCGACAGACGTTACAGCGTGATCGCCGCGGCGATTCTGGGCGTGATGCTCGGGTCGCCGGGCCGCCTGTCGGGGGAGCCGACCGTTCCCCCCTCGCCTTACTGGAAGAACCGAATCACCTTTCCCGGCGAGGCCTTCCGCGTACAGGGGGCCAACGCGGACGATCCGGACTGGATCAAGTTCGCCATCCTGCTGGACCCATACGACCCGAACGTCGTCTATTATCAGGACTGCCGCACCTACGAGTTTCACTACCATTTCGCCGTGAATCACCTTCCCCCGTTCGCGGGGATGACCCCGCGGCAGTTCGACCAGGCCACGTTGTACACGGCGGGCCGGCTGGCCGTGCTGGGAGCGGTCATCATGCCGCCTTCGGGCGGGTGGCCCACGCCGCCGGCATACCCGGAGTATGGCATCCAGTTCGTAGGCGCCGACCCCTTCACGCGGGAGGAGATCGCCTGGTTGTTCGATATCGTCAGGCAGAGCGTCTCGGCGGCCGCGGGCGTAACGGCGTACTACTTCCCCAGCTATGAACAGACCCGGGTCGCCCGCGAGAACGAGGCGTGGTTCCTCTCGCAGGGCATTGAGATCAGTTCCTCGGCCCGTTGGGCGCAGGGTAACGTCGCCTATGCACAGGGCTGGGCCCTGGGACGCCTGAAGTTCTTCCCCGCCGAACTGATCCAGTCGGCCTACTACACAGGGCAGCTCGAACCCAACGACATCCTGCTGACCGACGGCGTCCCGGCCGAGATCCCTTTCGTGGCCGGCATCCTGACGCTCTC
>DSDB01000029.1 GCA_011057845.1 Phycisphaerales bacterium
ACGCACAACCACGTCAGCGCGAACACACACCACCCGCACTTCATACGTAGACAACTAAACACGCTTGCCACCCCAGTTTGCCTTGCTGCGCACGCCGCCGCAGGACAACACTAACACTAATATAATATGACTTTTCGTGGGCTCTGCAAGGGCAAAACAGCGCCGGATACTGGAAAGTCGGCATAAATCACGCGGCAAATTACCGATACCGCGGAGCGGTCGGCTGCGATTGGCCGGGGCGTGCGGCCGCAATCGGCGATACCTGGAATAGACCTTATGCCAATAGGGTTTTGGCTAAATGATTGGACGATTCTATTGCCCTGCGGTAGAATCGCAATGCGATGGCCTGGGGCTGTCCGGCAGGGCCGTTTGGAGTGCAGGATGTCGGCCGGGCATTATCAGGACCTTGTGTAACAAAACCGTGGTCCGGGCGTATTAGAGGCATAAGGGGCTCGTTTGGAAGAGGCCAACGTGGAGCATGATGCGATGCGATTCGACGACGAAGACAGGCAGGATGTGAGGGAAGCGGGCAATGGGCAGGGACGGCCGGACACCGGCCCCCGGACACCCGGCGGCGACGCCGATGCGCCGCGCCAAGACGAGAAAGAACTCCGATTGGCGCCGTTGGACGACAAGGTCGAGGCGACGGTGGCTGCCGAGCGGGCCGTGCCCATGCAGGATCAGCCGACGCCCATGAGACCAGCCCGGAAGATACGGCTCAGCCGTCGGCAGTGGGCGTTTCTCATTACCGGGGCCGTTATCGTGGCGGCGGTCGTGCTGGGGGCCATCTTCCTGGTGCCTGTCCTGAAAAACGCCAACTGGACGGGCAGCCGGGCCCTGGCAATCTACATTGCACTGGGCGTGCTGGCCACCACGGCCGGTGGGTGGCTGCTGCTGCGGAAGACCCTCCGTACGCGGATGGCCGTCGAGAAAGACCTTCGGGAGGACCCGGACATCAACGACTGGCTGGTGGTCTTTGACTGGACGCCGAAGGTGCTGTACGTGCCGACCATTGCTGCGGCGTTCATCGCTGCGATCCTGATGTATCTGGAGCAGGGCAAGGTGTGGTTCTTCGCCGATCTGGATACCGCGGCCGTCGGTGGGATATGGTTTCTGCTGTTCTTCCTGAATTTCATCATCGAGGAGTATAACATCAACGTCAAGATGATACTCATAGGCCTGGTCGGCTTTGGGTGCTTCCTGTTGTGGCTGCACCTGCTCGGCGGGGTGTGCTGGTTCTTCCGTCTGTTCACGAATCTGGCGATATCCATGAGCGGCACCGGTTTTCTGCTGATAGGCGTCTTCGGCGTGCTGACGATTGCCGTCTCATGGTTCAAGGGGCTGTTCTACTACGTCTCGCTGACGCCGAACTACATGAACATCCAGGAAGGGCCGACCGAGAGCGGCGAACAGATCAGCCGCGAAGACTACAACAGCCGCGTCGATACGAGCGATTTCATGGAGCGGCTGATGGGATTCGGCCGGATCATCATCACGTTCAAGGACCAGAAACGCCAGCCCATTACACTGCTGGTCTGGCAGGTGCAGAAGAAGGCCAAATACCTCGAACGCGTCCGCGGCAAGATCGCCATCGACCAGATGATGTCGAAATAGCGTGAT
>DSDB01000148.1 GCA_011057845.1 Phycisphaerales bacterium
AGAGGGGGGCTTCGCCGCGGATGCGCAATGGTGGTACGATTTCCTCTATCGCGCCGACCGCGAGCGCGGGCAGGATTGCACGGAGGACCTGTGGTCGCCGGGGGTGTTCCGGTGTCGTTTGGAGCGGCCGGACGAGGTGGTTGTCTGGGCGAACCTGAGCAAGCGGTTCAACGCGGAGACGGCCGAGGGCTTTGATCTGGAGACTCGGGTTGCCGAGCTTCGGGAACATCGCCGGCGGGTGGTTCGGGCCGCCGGGGGCAGGCAGGAGCGGTTGCGGCGGCTGTTTGCCGCGGCCGATGCGTTCGTGGTTCGCAGAAGCATCGGCGGTCGGCAGCGTTGCACGATTGTGGCGGGCTATCCGTGGTTCATGGACTGGGGGCGGGATACGTTCATATCGCTCAAGGGGCTGCTGCTGTGCACGGGGCGGCTTGAAGAGGCGACGAGCGTACTGACGACGTTTGCCGCGGCGGCGGACCAGGGGATGATCCCGAACCGGTTTGATGACCGGTCGAACACGGCGCATTTCAACAGCGTGGATGCGTCGCTGTGGTTTATTCATGCGGCGTTTGAGTATCTGGGCGCCAGTGGGGATGGGCGGACGTTTGCGAGGGAGTTGCTGCCGGTGATCCGGTGGATCGTGGATAGCTACGAACGGGGGACGCGGTTCGGGATCCGGGCGGATGAGGATGGGCTGATTACGGCCGGCAATGAGCAGACGCAGTTGACGTGGATGGATGCGAAGTGCGGTGACGTGACCTTTACGCCCCGGTGGGGCAAGGCCGTGGAGGTCAATGCCCTGTGGCATGAGGCGCTGACGCGGATGGCACAGTTCTATGACGAGCGGAACACCGTCAGCGCGCAGCGATATAGAGCGATGGCCGACAAAGTGGCCGCGAACTTTCGTCGGTGTTTCTGGAATGAGCGGGTAGGGTGGTTGAACGATTGCGTGAGGGCGGATGGGGCCGATGCAAGTCTGCGGCCGAACCAGATTCTTGCGGTGTCGCTGTCGGGGGATTTGCTTTCGGCCGAGCAGCAGCGGGCGGTGGTGGACGTGGCGGAGCGGCGGCTGCTGACGCCTTACGGGCTGCGGACGCTGGACCCGGCGGACCCGCGGTACCGGGGGCGATACGAGGGGGGGGCGATGGAGCGGGATGGGGCGTATCATCAGGGGACGGTCTGGCCGTGGCTGATGGGGCCGTTTGTGGAGGCGTATCTGAGGGTACATGGGTCGGGTAAGGAGGCCAGGCGGCGGGCGGCGGCTTTCATCGAGCCGTTGATGCGGCATCTGGCGGAGGATGGGTGCCTGGGCAGCGTGGCGGAGATATTCGATGGGGACAAGCCGCAGCGGCCGAAGGGCTGCTTTGCCCAGGCCTGGAGCGTGGCCTCACTGATTACGGCCTATATGGCGACGAAGGCCTGAGAGGGTCCCGCCAGACGGATGCGAACGTGGACCTGTCGCTGGAGATTATCGAGCACCCGGAGCGATATCGGCTTGTATCAGGGGCCTGACGAGAGTTGGAAAAAAATCACTACTTTTCCTGTTTTCTGTTGACAAGGGGGTGGGTGGTCGTGTAATTTAGTTGCTGAACGGTTGAGTCCGGGTTGCGGCTTA
>DSDB01000462.1 GCA_011057845.1 Phycisphaerales bacterium
AAGATGCTCCCCTTGCCCGGCGTAATGGTCATCACGCCATCGGCGACCTCCCACTCAACGCCCCTGTCGCCCCCATGCGTCCAGGCCGATGTATCCTGCCCATCAAAGAGCATGATTCGCTTCGCACTTCCTGTATTGCCCACTTTCTCCATCTTCACAACCGGCGGCTCACCGAAATCCACCCAGAATCGCTGCGAGTCCTCGCCCGTGGCCTTCTTGCCGTGCACGGCCACGCGATACCGGAAGATATGGTCTTCGCCGGGTTTCATCTCCCAGTCGCCGATGATTCCCGGGGCCCAGTTGAAGAACACCTTGCCCTCCGGCCATATCCGCATCGGTTCGGGGAACCGGAAGTTCTTCGGATGGCTCATCATCGTCACACCCTCCCATACCCCGTCGACCTCGCCGCCCATCAGGCACCACCGGGCCCGCGTGCCGTGCCCATCCTTGCGGTTCTTGCCCTCACTGGTCAGATACATGGCGTTGGTCTCGTCCCATTGCGGCGTCGCACGGTAGCCGAAGCCGCCATAGCGGTACTCGATGTGCTTGAGCGGCGTATCGGCCACGCACCGCTGCGTCGAGACAAAATCCCATAGCCAGTACCCATCCTTCTTGCCGCCCACGTTGTACACACGGACATCCCAGACTTCCTTGAGCACCACCTTCTCCCCCGAGTCCGTCTTCAGCGCCACGTGCTCCTGCTCGGCCTGGAACCCGCCGTACACAGGCCCGCTCGTGGTCGAGAGGAACTTCACAAACCGCACCGTCCCCTGTCCGCTGTTGAGATTCCAGAAGTCCACGGGCTTGCCCTCAAACTGCGTCTGCGTCCAGGGCATCCATATCCCGACGTGGTGAATATGGTCCCCAGGGTGCATATCCGTCAGGACCGTACCGCGCGGCGACCACATCGGATGAATAAAGCCGCTGCGTTCGAACAGCTTGCTCCGCCCGGCCGGCGGCGGCACAATCGCATGGTTGTACTGCATGACCCTGCCGTCCGGCGCCTCGATCACCAGGGCCTTATCGTCCTTGCCCACCTCGATCCCGTCGACCTTCGGGGCCTGCCCTGTAACCAGTTCATACACCCGGCGGGTCCCGGCCGCCGTCTCGCCGGACAGAACCCACCACAGCTTCGCGGGCGATCCCGCCTCGATCTGCGACGCTGTGGGCTGCCGTTTGCCGTCGCGAATCTCCTCCAGCCTCAACGGCCCGTCCGCAAGGGCCTCCAGTTCAACCGACACGGGCGTATCCATTCGGGCGTGCATCCCCGCATCCACGGTAATCCGCGCTACCGCCGCGGCCCGGCCCGAACCGGCGGCAGCCAGTATCACGGACAAAGCCAAAACCCAAACGCCCCTGCGAAGCGATTCACAACCGTGCATCGTGGCCTCCTTATCAATTTAGAACGATACCCACACCATCCGGCGCGAAAGTCAGGGTTCGATTCTAATACTTGGAAATTGGGCGGGCAAGCCCTATCCAACCTCAAACTTCCCGACTTTTTGGGGGGATGCGCCGGTGGCGAAGATTGGGCAAAGAAATCTCCTTATGTCTGACGATGAAAAGGGAATGGACAATTCCTGTAAATCGTTAGTACATAAGGAGA
>DSDB01000238.1 GCA_011057845.1 Phycisphaerales bacterium
GCGCTGGGGGTCGTCGAGGCCCTGGCGGTCACGGCCGGCGAGAAATCCCTGCTCCAGCGATTGGGAGTGGCCCAGCCGTTGGTTGATGCCCTGTCCTTCGACGATAAGGCCGTGCGTTACAGCGCCGCCATTGCCCTGGGTCTGGGCGGGCCGACGGTGGCCTTCCCCGAGTCCAAGCTCGTGGCCGTCAATCTCGCAGAGGCCCTGGGACAAAAAGCGGCGGACGTGACCGAACCGACCCGCCGTTGGACCGGACCGCTGGCCGACAGCTACGCCCTGCGGGCCGCCGAGACGATGCTGGCCCTGGCGGTCAGCCGCAACAAGGTGGTCAACCTCTCGCTGGCTCAGCCGGCCCTGATGGCGGCGACGAACGACAGTCGCGATCCCATCAAGAAGCTGTCCGGACAGGTGCTGGCCTATCTCAATAGCCCGGACGCCCAGCGGGCGATTGCGGCGATGGCCCTGCTGGCGCGCAATGACATGGCCATCCGCGTGGCGGCTTTCGAGTCGCTGGGCACC
Organism: Phycisphaerales bacterium; assembly: GCA_011057845.1. Classification (GTDB taxonomy): domain Bacteria; phylum Planctomycetota; class Phycisphaerae; order Sedimentisphaerales; family Anaerobacaceae; genus UBA2266. The sequence continues at coordinate 520 of DSDB01000238.1, forward strand.
AGTGCCAAGATCAACGGGAATATGCTCATCGAACAGATGGTCGACGACATCTATGCCCTCATCGGAGACGGCAGCGCCCCGGCGGAGCTGCGTGCAGCCGCGGCCGCGGCCTATGGCTCGCTGAACCTACCCAGCCGCAAGGTCAAAGACCTCATCCTCGACCAAGCCAGAAGCTAGGTCATCCGAAATACGAACGACCCAAACCCCGGTCGGTAAAGCAAGGCCGGGGTTTTTCATGCGCCCGCGACTGTCTCGGCCGACACGCTGTCTACACCTTGACGCGAGAGTCCCACGGGGCTAGAATGCTCAAGTCTTTTTTATCACCGCTAGTGTGGCATTGGTGATTGGGAACTTGCAGATGGAGGCTCGAAACATGGCTCTGGATGCCAGGAAGGTCGAAGCATGTCTGGCTGAGTGTCGGCGGCATTTGACGGAGGAGTTGCTGCCGTTCTGGCTGGATCGCTGTCTGGATAAGACATACGGCGGGTTCATTACGCACTTTGACAAGGACGGCAGGGATACCGGCGAGGACGAGAAATCGCTGATTGCTCAGAGCCGGACGGTCTTTACCATGTCGTCGGCTCATCGGGCCGGCTACGGGGGCGGCCGGTGCGCCGAGTACGCCTCGCATGGCGTTGATTTCATGATCGACAAGATGTGGGACAAGCAGTATGGCGGCTTCTACTGGACGGTCAACCGCAAAGGCCAGGTCGCCATCGACAAGAAGATCCTCTACGGGCTGAGTTTCTGCATGTACAGCCTCAGCGAGTACACCCTGGCCACCGGCGACCAGCGCGGCATTGAATACGCCGGCAAGGTCTTCGACCTGGCCAAGAAGTACGCCGCGGACACGATGTACGGCGGCTATTTCGAGATGTTCGAGCGCAACTGGGACCTCTGCGGCCCCGGCCCCGGCGGCGGGGACCGCAAGACGCTCGACGTTCACATGCACCTGATGGAGGCCTTCACGACACTCTACGAGTGTTCGCAAGAGAGCATCCACCTGCGGACCCTGATCGAGGATATCCACCTGCTGCTCAAGCGCATCCTGCACCCGAAGTACGCCACGGGGATTCCGCAGTTCAC
>DSDB01000222.1 GCA_011057845.1 Phycisphaerales bacterium
CGGCGCCGTAGTCGCGGACGTTGAAGTTACCCTGCGAAGCCGGCAGGAGGCTGCCAGACATCATCAGGGTGATGGAGGCGGCACAGGCGAATCGAAATCCGTAGTTCATGGGTCGGCCCTTAAAAGCGAGCGATTATCTGTGCATGGTCGCCGTAGAGTGTAACGAACGGTCCGGCAACTCGTAAAGACGAAAGCAGAGATGTCGGAATTGAGGATTGACAGAAACCGGCGGGCGGGTGTAGGTTTACGAGTTAGCTGATGGGCCGGGTGGTTTGGCCTGTTGTTCTTTGCGGGTCCCGGCGGCAGGGGCGGGATGGTTGCCGCGATTCTGTTGAGGCAATGTGGCACTGGATGTTTTTATGAAGACTTACGAGCAGATCAATGAACGGATATCGTCGGGCAAGGCGGTGGTGCTGACGGCCGACGAGATCATGGATTACGTGGACAAGAAGGGGCCGGCGGCCGCGGCCGAGGAGGTGGACGTCGTGACGACGGCGACGTTCGGGCCGATGTGTTCGAGCGGCTGCTTTCTGAACTTCGGGCACTCCAAGCCGAAGATCCGCATGAGCGAGGCCTGGGTGGAGGACGTCAAGGTGTATACGGGCATCGCCGCCGTGGATGTCTACCTGGGGGCCACCGAGCTTCGCCACGGGGACCCGGCGAATATGTACCATCCGGGGGAGTTTCGCTACGGCGGCGGGCATGTGATAGAGGACCTGGTGGCGGGCAGGCAGTTGCAGCTCTTTGCCTTGTCCTACGGAACGGACTGCTATCCGCTGCGGGAGATTCGCACGTACTTCACGATTGCCGATCTCAATCAGGCGATCATGGTCAATCCGCGGAACTGCTACCAGAACTACAACGTGGCGATCAATGATTCGGATCGTACGATCTACACGTACATGGGCACACTGGAGTCGAGGCGCAAGAACGTCAGTTATTGCTCGGCGGGCCAGCTCTCGCCGCTGCTGAACGACCCGTGTTACGACGTCATTGGGGTGGGCACGCGGGTGTGGCTGGCCGGGGCGCAGGGGCACGTCTACGCCGAAGGGACGCAACATGCGGGCGGCTGTGAGCGGACCGCCGACGGCGTCCCCAAGGGCGGCGCGGGGACGCTGGCGCTAACGGCGGACATGAAGCAGATGCGGCCGCCGTTCGTGCGCGGCGTGAGCCTGCGAGGATACGGGGTATCGCTGGCGCTGGGCGTCGGCATCCCGATACCCATCCTCAATGAGCAGGTGCTCAAACGGACCTGTGTGCGGGATCGCGACATCTGGGCGCCGGTGGTGGATTACGGCACGGACTACCCGCAGAACACCGGCCGTGTCATCGCCCATGTCAACTATGAGCAGCTCCGCCGAGGCGAGATTGACTTGGAGGGCGGGAAGGTGGCCGTGGCGTCGCTGTCCAGCTACTACAAGGCGCTGGAGATTGCGAACCTGCTGGCCGATGAGATCCGGCGGGGCGATTTCATGCTGGCGGCCCCAATCGCGCCGCTGGCGAAGGACAAGACGATGAAGCCGCTTCTGGTAAGGGGCAAAAGCTGATGAGCGCAACGATGGTGACCAAGAAACTGATGCTTTTCTTCCCGCGGTGCGA
>DSDB01000409.1 GCA_011057845.1 Phycisphaerales bacterium
CACGCCCAGCCGGTCGCCTGTGTCCGTTGTGGTCCGCGGATTCACCTGGCGGACCCGACAGGGCGGGTCCTGGCCACCGGCACTGAGCCGACCCTCAAACAGGCCGCCCGGCTCCTCCACGAGGGCCGGATTCTGGCGATCAAGGGGATCGGCGGCTTCCACCTGGCGGTCGATGCGGCCAATGAGACGGCTGTCAAACGCCTGCGGCAGCGCAAGGGCCGCGACCACAAGCCCTTTGCGCTGATGGCCCCTTCCATTGAGCGAATCAGACGATACGCCGTGGTCGATTCGACGGCTGAGGCCATATTGACCGACCCCAGGGCCCCCATCGTCCTGCTTGCCAAGCGACCCGACGCCCCGATCGCCCCGTCGGTGGCCGAGGGCGTCGCCTCCTATGGCTTCATGCTCTGTTACGCGCCACTGCACCACCTGCTGTTCGCCGAGGGGCCCGAAGTGCTGGTGATGACCAGCGGCAACATCAGCGACGAGCCGCTCATCTGCGACAACGACAGGGTCCTGGAACGTCTGGGCGGCGTGGCCGATGCCTTCGTCATGCACGACCGCCGCATTTATCGACAGGTGGATGACTCCATCGTCCATCAGGTCGCCGGCGGACCTGTGCCGATTCGCCGGGCCCGCGGGTATGTTCCTACGCCGATTCTCACGTCTGCCAGGGCCGAAATGGACATATTCGCGGCCGGCAGCGATTTGAAGAACACGTTCTGCCTGGTCAAGGGCCATCAACTCATCTGCAGCGAGCATATCGGCGACCTGGCCGACGCGGAGGTCTACCGGCACTACGCCGAGTCCATTGAGCATCTCAAGGGGCTGTTTGAAGTCGAGCCTCGGCTGGCGGTCTGCGACCTGCACCCGGGCTATCTATCGACGCAATACACCCAATCGCTGGCGGGCATTGCGGTAATGCAGGTCCAGCACCACTGGGCCCACGTTGCATCCGTGCTGGCCGAACATCATCTGGATGGGCCGGTCATTGGCCTGGTCTGCGATGGGACCGGGTACGGCACGGATGGGGCCATCTGGGGCTGTGAGTGTCTGGTAGCGTCGCTGGACAGCTTCGAGAGGTTTGCGCATCTGGCGTACTACGACCTGCCCGGCGGCGACAGGGCCGCCAAACAGGCCATACGCCCGACGCTGAGTCTGTTGAAGCAGGCCTACGGCAGCGAGTTCGATCCCACAATGCTATCGGCCGTGCTCGAACGCATCGAACCCGACGGCGACAAACGGGACCTCATCATCCAGCAGCTCGACAGCCGCTTCAATACGGTCGCGACGTCAAGTCTTGGCCGGGTATTCGACGCGGTCGCGGCCCTGCTGGGTCTGGGCGACTACAACCATTTCGACGCACAGCTACCCCTGGCCATCGAGGCGGCCTCGGCGGATGGCGTCGAGGAAACCTACGAATTCAGTCTCACCCGGTCCGGCGAGGACACACCCATGACCCTCGACCTTCGCCGGATGCTCGTGGCTATGGTCGCGGACATTCTCGGCGGTGTTGCGTCCCGGTCCGTCATGGCGGCCCGGTTTCACAACACCGTAGCCGAAGCGCTTCTGGAGACCGCCCTGTCGGCCGCC
>DSDB01000612.1 GCA_011057845.1 Phycisphaerales bacterium
GCCAGGGGATGGGTGGTCTGGACGCCAGCAGACGACCTCGACCCCACCGCTCTCAAGAAGGAAGGCGGCAAACGAAGTTCCAATGGCGGCGATGACGAGGAGCCGCCGAACTGATGCGAATTGGAGGAACAATGCTGCAATCGATTTCTCGGCAGGGCATGGTATTCCCGCATCTTGCCTGCGACACATGCGGACAGCCCATCGAGCGTCTGGGGGACGCCATTGTTCAGGTTTTTCAGGACGGCCGCATCCGTGTTGTGCACAAGAGCATGAATGGCCGCGCCTGCGACGACCGCCGCAACGACGGCGGCTGGATGCCGCTCGACGTATTTCTTTACTGCCTTCTCCGGGGTCTCGAGTTCGACATGCAACGAGCCGAGGCTGGGGCGAAAACATGGGAGGAGATGGGACCATGATTCTCGAAGCCGCGCTCGCCTGCCGTGTTGCAGGGTTGTCCGTGCTACCGGCGCACCTGGCGGAGAAACGGCCTGCGCTGTCGGGATGGAAGCCTTTCCAGGAACACCTGCCCGGCAAAGAGCAGGTATGCGCATGGTTTAAGGAGGCCGAGGCCATTTGCATTGTCACCGGCAAGGTCTCAGGAAATCTCGAGATGATGGACTTCGACAACGGCGGGGAACTGTTCGACCGCTGGGCGGGCGCGGTGAAGGAGCAATCGCCCGGGCTTATTGATAGGCTCGTAATCGAATCTTCGCAATCGGGCGGCAGGCACGTCGCATATCGTTGCCGTGACGCCGTATGCGGCAATCTCAAGCTCGCCCAGCGGCGGCTCGAAACGCCCGGCGGCAAGCAATATGTGCATCGCAAGGACGCCGATGGAAACCAGCACGTCATCCAGACGCTCATCGAGACCCGCGGCGAAGGTGGCTTGTTCCTGTGCGCTCCATCGCCGGGGTACAAACTCCTGCAGGGAGATTTCACACATCTCCCGGTGCTGACGCCGGGGGAACGCGATGTCTTGTTGTCGGCCGCATGGGCGCTCAACGAGTACATCCCGCCGCCGGAGCCGATACCGACAGGTTGTGCGAGCCTGGCGCGTCCCGGTGACGACTACTCGGCACGCGGCGACGTACGGGCCGTCCTCGTCAAGCACGGCTGGACGCTGGCGAAGCCCGGCGAGAACGAGTATTGGCGGCGGCCCGGCAAGACGAACGGCTGGTCGGCGACGCTCAAGGACCGCATCTTCTACGTGTTCTCGTCGAATGCCGCGCCGTTTGAGCCGAACAAGGCGTACTCTCCGTTTGCCGTGTACGCCCACCTGGAGCACAACGGCGACTTCGCAGCGGCCGCCCGGGCACTGCGGGCCGAAGGCTACGGCGGCGATGAACCCGCCGTGAACCTGACCGGCATTGTCGCCGTGGCCGAGGTTGCACCGCCCGCCGAGCCGACTGTGCCCGACCCAGGCCAAATGCCGGAAGACCTACTCCGGGTGCCGGGCTTCGTATCAGAGGAGATGGACTACTGTCTCCAGACAGCGCCCTACCCGAATACGGTCATGGCATTCTGCGGGGCGCTCGCACTCCAGGCATTCCTTGCAGGCAGGAAGGTGCGCGATCCCGGCGACAATCGGACCAA
>DSDB01000447.1 GCA_011057845.1 Phycisphaerales bacterium
GGGCCCGTGTCGCGGCTCGGCGGGGAGTCGTGTCCGCCCACGCGATAGAGTTGGTCGCCCGATATGAGCCGCACCTCCGCCTGCTTCGGCAGCAGCCGCTGCACGAACAGGCGTCCTTTGCCATGGGTGATGACCAGGTCTTCGCCCTGCTGCCGTGGCGTCGTCATTGCTTGCAGGAGCCACGTCTTTGCGAAGGCGGCGTCTGTTGAAGCGACACGGTCGAAAACAATGAATGTACCGGGGCGGATGTACACAATCTGCCGGGTAAAGCGGTCGAGCTTGTCCTTTGAATACGCCCGGCCGCAATCACCGGCCACGTACAGGTAGTCGCCGCGATCCTCGAATGCCGTGATGTCGGCGATGTCGTACAGGTCGCGCTGTTGATGCCACTGTCGAGGGTCGGTCACGGCTCCGTTATGGTGAGGCCAGTTGTGGTGCTGGCCGCCGTCGTTGGCGGTTACGTTGCCGGCGCGGATACCGGGCCACGTTTCGCTCGGGTCGTGAACGAGAATTGTGCTGTGGGCGATGGTGCGGAGATGGTAGTTGACATCGTGGCTGCTGCCGAAGGCATCGTAGTGGCCGCCGTCTCCGGCCAGTTCCTCGTGCTTGTAGATGAGGAAGTGGCCCACGTCCAGGTGCTGGTGGGCGGTGAAGCGGTCGCCGCACTTGAAGAAGAAGTACGTCGCATCCTCATCCCAACTGCCACGGGCGTAGACGTAGCCCGGTCCCTGGCTGATATGCGACAGCCGAAAGCCGGCCAAGTCGCCTTTGGGCACGGTTTCATCGCGCCAGAGGAAATCCTTATAGGCGTAGACCCCGACGCTGGAGCGGGGCGTGGTCTCGTTGAAGGAATGCACGACCTGGTGGGCGGGGTCGTCGCGGTAGTAGTTCACAAGGATGCGGCGGGCCGACAGGGACTTATCGCGGTCGCCGCCAAAGACCCTGCCGCCGCCGTCGCCCATGGGAACCGGCCGGCGGGAGCCGTAGGTGCTGATGCCGGGGTACGCCTCGAACATCCCGGCGACCGCACGGCTACGGAAGAACGACGGCGCATCGCCATAATAGTCCACGCCGCCGCAGCGCCGGGCCACCTCACAGAAGAACAGCCATTCGTACAGCCAGTAGTTGATGTAGTAGCCTTCCGCCCAGCCGCCGCCGGTCCCGGCCAATTCCAGAGCAGGCGCCGCGCGGGTTCTCCAGTCCGTCTCCAGGGTCTTGAGTATCTCGGGGGCCCGTGGATTCTCGCCCCAGGTTGCGTAGCAGGCCAGGCCGATACCCCAGTGCTTGTAGCCATACCAGCCGTTGTGGAAGACGTGCGTCTCGGATTGGACATTCGCATCGACCGTTTTGTTCATATACTCCCAGAAGGCCCGGCGTTGCGGCTCGGTCCAGTAGTCGTAGCACAGGTCGTAGACGATGGCACAGAGGGCCAAGTCGCCGCCGAAGGTGACGTGGCCCTGGCGGATAGGTCCGTTGACGTACTTCATCGCCTTATCGACGGCGGCGCGGCCGAGTGGCTCATCCCCCTCGATGGCACAGACCAGGCCCATGGAGATCATCATTTCGTGGTCGCCGCCCCC
>DSDB01000275.1 GCA_011057845.1 Phycisphaerales bacterium
AAGGTCGACGGCAAGGGGATCGTCGGGATTCACGCCGCGGCCGACAACTTCGGCCGGTGGGAGGAGGCGCGGAAGATGATGGGCAACAGCTTCACGGGCCATCCGTGGGGCGCCGGCGGGACGTGGGCCATCAAGATCGACCAGCCGGACCATCCGCTGACGGCGGCGTTCAAGGGCCAGGGCTTCAAGGTTAAGGATGAGATCTACCGGACGGATGCACCGCTCTACACGCGGGAGAACCAGTTCGTGCTGATGAGCCTGGATATGAGCGACCCGGCCACGAAGAACGTCGGCGGACTCAAGCCCAGCGACGACGACACGGGCATTACGTGGATCAAGGACTGGGGCAAGGGGCGGGTGTTCTATTGCTCGCTTGGACACAACGACGAGATATTCTATAATGCGGCGATTCTGCGGCATTACCTGGACGGTATTCAATTCGCCTTCGGCGATTACCCCGTGGATACGAAACCGAAACCTTAAGACAGTTCAGGAAAGGGTTTAGAAATGGAGCAGTTGCTGGAGAAGGTCAAGGCCTATGATTTCGGCCAGAGCCGCGCGTCGCTGACGGAACTGGAGGAGGTCATACGCAAGGCTTACGGCGATCAGGCCGAGATGGGCAAGTGCGAGGCGGCTCTGGCGGGCGTGTTGGAGTCGGATGCGAAGTACGCGGGCAAGCAGTGGGTCTGCCGCCAGTTGAGCGTCATCGGGACCGCCGCCTGTGTGCCGGCCCTGGCGAAGATGCTGACGAACGATGAGCTGGCGGACATGGCCCGCTACGCGCTGGAGCGGATTCCAGGACGTGAATCGGGGATGGCTCTGCGCGATGCGCTGGGCAAGACCTCGGGCAAGACGCGCATCGGCATCATCAACACGATCGGCGAGCGGGGATACCAGGGCTCGGCCGGGTCATTGGTGGAGTTTCTCGGTTCGTCGGACAAGGCGACGGCCTGTGCCGCGGCCGCGGCCCTGGGCAAGATCGGCGGCGCCGATGCCGCCGCGGCCCTGAAGGCCGCCAAGGACAAGGCCGATGGCGACCTGAAAGCAGCGATCCTGGATGCGTACCTGCAGTGCGCCGACAAGATGGCGGCGGCCGGCGAGAAAGACGCGGCAATGGCCATCTATACCGAACTGGGCGGCGCCGGCAATCCGAAGCTGATCCAGCAGGCGGCGCTTCGCGGCCGGGTCAATCTGCTGAAGTAGTGCGTCGTTGCTGAACTGCCAGGCTGCGCGCCGAGAGGCGTGTGCGGGTGTTGGAGGCCATAACCGTGTGGCCCGATGCCCCGTCCGGTGGTTGGTGCTGTCTTGGGGCGATCAGTCAAGGTTCAGATTATGGTCGAACGGTTGAACGGGTTTCGTTGGATGGCGACAACTCTCGTCCTGCTGGTGGGGGTATCGTGTGTTGTTGGGACGGGATGGGGGGCGGACGCCGGGTCGCAGGGTTCGCTGGATATCGTGATGGAGGCCCTCAGGAGCGGCGACCCGGACATGGTGGCCGTGGCCATCGGGTTGGTTCGCGATATCTCAGGGCAAGAGGCCACCAAGGCGCTGGCCGCGGAGCTGCCGAATCTGCCGCCGA
>DSDB01000134.1 GCA_011057845.1 Phycisphaerales bacterium
AGGTGTCCATCCGCATTGAACGAGGGACTGAGTATCGGCCCATCATCGAAACCGTCCAGGTCGCTGGCGGCCAGACGGTCCGGCGGCAGATCGAGTTGCACCGCTGGATCGACATGAAGGCCCACGGCTACGTCAGCGGCGAGAACCACCTGCACGTGCGGGCGGACGACCTGGGGCCGATGCTGGCGGCCGAGGGCCTCGATTTCGGCACATCGCTGTCATGGTGGAACGGCCCGAACCTGGATGTGCCGCCGGGCGAGGCTTGGGCCCGCGAGCTGGCCTGCGGCGACGGCCGGTGCTGTGCATCGGTCTACGACGCCGAAGTCGAGCACAGTTGGGGGGCCGTCTACCTCGTCGGCCTGCGCCGGCCGATGGCGATCCGGTCGGACGGCCGTCGGTCGAATCTGCCCTTCGTCCGCGAGGCCCGGCGGCAGGGGGCCCTGGTCTGTTACCAGGGCGGCTGGTCCCGCGAGGTGCTCATCGACGCCCTGCTGGGCTGCGTGGACGTCGTCAACGTCTGTAACAACAACTTCCACCGGCACAAATACCAGCCCCGCAGTCGCTACTCGAACCTGCTGGGCGTCGAGGGTTTCGAGCAGTACCCCGACACGCCCGAGGGCATGATCCGCATGAACTTTGAGACGTACTACCGTCTGCTCAACTGCGGGTTGCGTCTGGCGGCCGGGGCGGGCTCGGCCACCGGCGCCAAGTCCACCCCCATCGGCTACAACCGCGCCTACGTCCGCGCCGGCGACAATCCCACCATCGAGTCTTTCCTCGAAGCATGGCGCGCAGGCCGCAACTTTGTAACCAACGGGCCGATGCTCTTTCTGAGAACCGCCGCCGGCGCCCAACCCGGCGACACCATCGCACTGCCCGCGGACGGCGGCACCGTCCGCGTCGAGGTCGAGGCCCTTTCCGAGCAACCGTTACAGTCGCTCGAAATCGTCTTCAACGGCCGTGTCGCGGGCCGGGCTGTTATTCCATCCGACGCCCACCGTGCCACACTGTCGCTCGATGTGCCCGTGACGCAGGGCGCGTGGCTGGCCGCCCGTTGCGTTGAGCGGGACATGCTGCTGCCCGATGAGCACCTCAGCGCCTACACCAAAGGCGGCGGCACGCCCGAACAACCCTGCCGCCTACGCTTTGCCCATACCAGCCCCATCTACGTCACCGTCAACGGCAGGGGGGCGCAAGTTGAGCACTCCATAGCCGAGGCCCGCAAGATGTTGGAGGCCTTCGAACAATTCGCCCGCAAAACCACCTCGACCGAGAACCTCCAGGAAATCCTCGACGCCATCGACCAGATCCGAACAACCGAGATGGCTGACGCTTATTAACGAGATTTTCTAGCCACAGATTTCACCGATTACATAGATTGTTGAACCACGGATGAACACCGATTTACACTATTGAATGTACCGGCCCCCTTTGGCGCACACGATATGGAGTGAAATTATGCGAATAGTCGTTCTGGGGTTGGTTGTTGTTGGCATGGCGTGCGGAAGCTGTCTTGCCGGTGGCGATGGTGTGTGGGCGCGGTGGGTGGTGGATGGTTCTTCGAGGGGGGCGGATG
>DSDB01000631.1 GCA_011057845.1 Phycisphaerales bacterium
GCCGTAGAGGATCACATCCAGGTCGATGGTGCGCGGCCCCCATTTCTCGCCGCGGACCCTGCCAAGCCGGTCCTCGATGGAACGCAACACCACGGGCAACCGGCGGACCGGCAGGTCCGTCTGAATCTGTGCCACGGCGTTGAGGTATTTGCCCTGCCCGGCCGGCCCCAGAGGATCGGTCTCGATAAACCGGCTGCACCGCACGACCCGCATCAGACCCTCCGCATCCATCGCCCCCAGCGCCTGCGTCAGCGCAGCGGCCCTATCCCCCAGATTCGACCCAAGCCCCACAAAAGCCACCGCCATCAACGCTCCGGTAACTATGCCCTGTACGAATTAAGCACCCTGACGAACATAAAGACCAAAACGCAAAGCCGAGACCCGAAACCCAAATCCCCAAACAAACACCACGGTCCAAGCTCCAAATCCCAAGCGGCCCATCCGAAACGTGACGGCGTTTGAGTCATTGGGGTCTGGAGGCTTGGAATCTGTTTGTCATTTCGTGCTTGGGCTCCGGGATCTGTGTCGTACTTGGTGTTTGGCTTCTGAACCATGGCTTTGGGTTTTTAGCCTTGAGTTTGAAGTTGTATGCAGGGTGGCAGCCTCTCGCGAAGCGAGGGGCTGGTTCGGTCCGGCCCGTGCCTGCGGCACAGGCCGCCACCCCGCCGAGTATCGAGAGTCGAGTATCAAGTATCGGGCTACAGCTTCTCAATCCGGCGAAGGGCCTCGGCACAGTGCTGCGGCGCGCCGAAGGCCGTCAGTCGCAGATACCCCTGTCCGGCCGAACCAAACCCGGCGCCCGGCGTGCCCACGACGTGCGCCTTCGTCAGCAACACGTCAAAAAACGCCCACGAATCCATCCCATTGGGCGTCCGCATCCAGATGTACGGGGCATTGATCCCGCCATAGACCTCATAGCCCAGCTTCTGGAGCGATTGGCGGATCAGCGCCGCGTTGCCCATGTAGATGTCGATGGTCTGTCGAACCTGGCGGCGGCCTTCGGGTGTGTAGACGGCCGCGGCGCCCGCCTGCGACACATAGGAGGCCCCGTTGAACTTGGTCGTGTGCCGGCGGCTCCACAGCCGGTTGGCGTCCACCGCCTCGCCCGCCTTCGTGTAGCCCTTTAGGGCCTTGGGCACGACGGCGAATCCGCACCGGACCCCCGTGAAGCCGGCCGTCTTGGAGTAACTGCGGAACTCGATGGCTACCTCCTGTGCACCGGGGATTTCATAGATCGAGTGCGGAATGGCCGGGTCGGTGATGAAGGCCTCATAGGCGGCGTCAAACAGGATGACGGCCTTGTGCGCCCGGGCGTAATCCACCCATTCGGCCAGCACTTGCTTGCTCGCAACGGCGCCGGTGGGGTTGTTGGGATAGCACAGGTAGATCAGGTCCACCGGCTGTCCAGGCGGCTGGGGCGTGAAGCCGTTTTCCGCCGTGCAGGGCATGTAGACGATCCCGGCATATCGACCGGCCGCATCGCCCGCACCCGTCCGACCCGCCATCACGTTGGTATCCACATACACCGGGTAGACCGGGTCGGTCACAGCGACCACGTTGTCCAGCCCGAAGACC
>DSDB01000007.1 GCA_011057845.1 Phycisphaerales bacterium
CCGGGCGACCGGCCCGGCACCCGGCTGAGAAATCCGGACGCTCGACAGAGCCCAGGACGTGGCGTCGCTGGTCCTGGATCGGTGCCGGATGACCCTCTGAACCTGAATCGGGGTAATGCCCGCGAAGGGAGGCTATGATGCACGTCGTTACGATAAACGGGCGCCTGACCGAGTTGCCCGACGAACTGCCGGACAATCTGGCGGCCCTTTTGCAGCACCTGAATGTTGATGCCGCGACGATTGTGGCGGAGATCGATGGCCTGATTGTCAGGCGAGAGGCCTTCGACAAGACGCCGATCAGACCGGCGCAGACTATCGAACTGGTTCGTTTCGTCGGGGGAGGCTGAATCTCATGAAGCCGCTGACTATTGCAGGCAGGCAGTTTAGCTCCCGATTGCTTGTGGGAACCGGCAAGTTCCCCTCTCCTGAGGTCATGGCCCGGGCGATTGAGGCATCCGGGACCGAGATTGTGACCGTGGCGCTGCGTCGGGTTGATATTGGCAACCCCGACGACGACATGCTGGCGGCCATTGATCGTTCGCGGTATCTGTTGCTGCCGAACACTTCCGGCGCCCGCACGGCCGACGAGGCCGTTCGCCTGGCCCGCCTGGCCAGGGCCGCCACGGGCATCGAATGGCTCAAGCTGGAGGTGACGCCGGACCCGTACTACCTCCTGCCGGACCCCATCGAGACGCTCAAGGCCGCCGAGAGCCTCGTCGCCGAAGGTTTTGTCGTGCTGCCCTATATCAACGCCGATCCCATCCTCGCCAAGCGTCTTGAGGATGCTGGCTGTGCGACGGTGATGCCCCTGGCCAGCCCGATTGGCTCCAACCAGGGGCTCAAGACCCGTGCGGCCCTGGAGATCATCATCGCCGGGGCCACCGTTCCAGTTGTTGTGGACGCCGGTCTTGGCCTGCCGTCTCATGCGGCCGAGGCGATGGAGCTTGGTGCCGACGCGGTTCTGGTCAACACCGCCATCGCCACCGCCGCCGACCCCTGCGAGATGGCCCGCGCATTCAATCTCGCGGTGCAGGCGGGACGGCTGGCGTGGGAATCCGGCCCGGCCGTCGCATCGAGCACGGCGTCGGCATCCAGCCCGCTGACCGGCTTTCTTGGGGGCCGCTGACGGCCATGACCCGCTGCGTGTCCACGGAATCATCGGAAGTAGCCCATATACTTGGTGAAATGGGCCTGGACCGCCCCGGTCGAGACTGGGCTGAGCGGCTGGAGGCGGTTACGGCCGAAGACGTGCGGCGAGCCCTTGCGGCGGCCCCGGGCTCCTATAGTCAGGATAGACTACTGACACTGATATCGCCGGCGGCGCGACCCTGCCTCGAAGAGATGGCACGACTGGGTCAGCGGCTGACAGTCCGGCGTTTTGGACGGACCATTGGCCTTTATGCCCCGTTGTATCTCTCCAACCGGTGCATCAATGGCTGCCTCTATTGTGGATTCAACTGCACGGGGGCCTTTGACCGAACCCGGCTGACGGTCGAACAAGCCGTTGCGGAGGCGGAGATCATCGCGACTGAGGGCTTTCGCGACATCCTGCTGGTCAGCAGCGAGGACCCG
>DSDB01000046.1 GCA_011057845.1 Phycisphaerales bacterium
CGACGTCATTGTGCACCTGGCCGCCAAGGCGGGCGTTCGACCCTCCATCGACGATCCCGTGGGCTACATGGATGTGAATATCAACGGCACGGTGGTCATGCTGGAGGCCGCGCGGAAGGCGGGTATAGAGCGATTCGTCTTCGCATCAAGCTCCAGCGTCTACGGCAACAACCGCAAGGTGCCGTTCGCCGAGACCGATAACGTGGATTACCCGATCAGCCCGTATGCGGCCACGAAGAAGGCCGGCGAGTTGATCTGCCATACCTACAGCCATCTCTATGGCATAGGCATGACCTGCCTGCGGTTCTTTACGGTCTACGGTCCCCGCCAGCGGCCGGACCTGGCCATCCACAAGTTCGCCCGCCTCATCCTGGCGGGCAAGCCCATTCCCGTCTTCGGGGATGGGTCGATGCGGCGGGATTTCACGTATATCGACGATATCCTCGACGGTGTGGTCGCCGCGATGGACCGCCGCGGCGGCTATGAGATATACAACCTGGGGGAGTCCCGTCCTGTACGCCTGGACGTGCTGATCGCGGAGATTGAAAAGGCCCTGGGCGCCAAGGCCGTCATCGACCGCAAGCCCATGCAGCCCGGCGACGTCATTCAGACCTATGCCGACGTCAGCAAGGCCCGCCGCGACCTCGGTTACGATCCCCACACCGACATCGCCGCCGGCCTGGCCCAGTTCGTCCGCTGGCTGCGAACGCGAAGACCGACGGCATGACCCCTCCCCATTGCATGCCTCTGTGTTGTATACCGACTCTCACCGCGTAATGATGGCGGCCAGTTCAGCCCTGGCGGTCTCGTAAGCAGACGGGTCCTTATTCCATTGGAACCACGATTCGGTGAGCCGCTGGACGATACTTCGGGCATCGACGGACCTGCCGAGGCGCTCGAGAATGGCGAGGTATTCATAGTCCTCAATGGCGTCTCGCAGGGCCTTAAGGCGTATGGTGGGGACGATACCGTCGTATCCGACGTCATGGGCGGGATAGACGAGGGACCCCTCCCCGTTATAGAGGATATCCTTGCGTCCTTGCTGCAATGCGCCGCGGCCGATGTAAATCGGCGGCCGCATCCAGGGATCATCCGTCTGGTTCCAGTAGGACATGCCGCCCCAGTAGAGCAGGCCCTTCATGCCGTCGCGCCACGCCATCCAGGCCGGAACACGGTAGTTGAGCAGGGGGTAGTCAATATGCCACCAGGGGGTGGGCGGGCCCTGGCACAATGCGGTGTAGGTCCAGACCGTCTCGCCAAGGGCCCGGCGCTGGAGGGCGCTATCCTGGCGGTGCAGGGAGAACAGGGGACACCAGATATCCACAGCGCCATAGAGATCGCCCCAGGCGCTGTCGGCGCCGCCTTTGCCGGGCTCGGTCCAGGTCTGCTCGACAACGAGGACCTTTGCGATGGACTGCGCCTGTCGGATGGCCCGGCCCCATTGCTGGACGTAGCGGTAGTCCTCTTCGGTATTGGGCTCATCCTTGAGGTAGATGTAGAAGACAACGCCGGGCCGATCAAGCCGTTCAGCGGCGCGGTCGAACGCGGCCAGCCACGCATGGAGGGTGTCGC
>DSDB01000563.1 GCA_011057845.1 Phycisphaerales bacterium
CCTCTGCCATTGAGCGAATGTTCGAGCAGAGGCATCTATACCGCGATTTTAGCATGGAAGGGGCGCCCGATACAGTTTTTTGCCGTCATCCCCGCGTGACGGCCCGGAGGACCTGGCCGGGCTTATAAAAATGTAATGGTTGACAAAAGCAGGGCCGATAATTATAATGAAACGCACAGATAGTATGGAAACGTCGGTACAGTAACGGAGTTGTGTTTGGTTCCCTTTTTCAGGGGTCGTTCGGCGGTCATCACGGTTGTCTTGCTTGGCCCGGCGCTGCACGGTGTGCCTCCAGTGTAAGCCATTCGCCGACCGGCCTGAGAGTCAGGCTGTGCCATGCGAAGGTCTGATGCGGGCAGGTTGCTCGCCGTAGTGTTCGTGGCGGCAGTGGTCGTCAGCGGCGCCTGGATCCTCAGGAGGCTCGTGGGTGATGTGGAGCTGTCCGTTGAGGACATCGCCGCGGTGCTCGATCCCAATGCCGTGCCCGAAGGGCTGGAGGTTGCCTACCCGCGAGACGGCACGCTGTTTCCCCCCGAGATCGTCGCCCCCACCTTCCGCTGGCGGGCCTCCGGTTCACAAGCGTGGTTCATCGATGTGAACCTCACAGGCGCCGCGGCCGTGCAGGCCGTCTGTTACAGCCCCCAGTGGAGGCCCTCGGGCGAACTCTGGCGGCACATCAAGGCCAACTCCGCCGAACATAACGCCACTGTTACCATTCTCGGCGTCACACGCACCCGCCGGCCCAGGATACTCACCGGCGCCCGCTTCGCCATTCGCACCAGCGGCGACAGAGTGGATGCTCCGATCTTCTACCGGGAGGTCAATCTGCCCTTTATCGACGCCGTCAAGGATCCGTCGCAGATCCGCTGGCGATTCGGGTCCATTGCCGATGAACAGGCCCCACCCATCGTCCTGACCGGCCTGCCCGTCTGCGGCAACTGTCATTCCTTCAGCACCGACGGCTCGGTCCTGGGCATGGACGTGGACTACTCCAACGACAAGGGCTCGTACGCCATCGCCGACGTCAACGAGGAGATGGTGCTGGCCGATGACGCCATCATCACCTGGAGCGACTACCGGCGCAGCGACGGCGTCGAGACATTCGGCCTGCTCAGCCAGGTCTCCCCCGACGGCCGTTACGTCATCAGCACCGTCAAGGACAAGTCTATCTTTGTCCCCCGGCCGGACCTGGCGTTCTCCCAGTTGTTCTTCCCCTTCCAGGGCATCCTCTGCGTCTACGACCGCCAAACCGGCGCATTCGCCTCCCTACCCGGGGCCGACGACCCCAACTACGTCCAGAGCAACGCCACCTGGAGCCCCGACGGTCGAACCATTGTTTTTGCCCGCTCCAGGGCCTATGAACTGAAGACCCCCGTCACGCGGGGCAAGGTCCTGCTGAGCCCGGAGGACTGCGACGAGTTTCTCGGGGCCGGCAAGCCGTTTCTGTTTGACCTCTACCGCATCGAGTTCAACGAGGGCAAAGGCGGCATCCCACAGCCGCTCAAGGGCGCCTCGAACAACGCCAAGAGTAACTTCTTCCCGAAGTACTCCCCGGACGGCCGATGGATTGTC
>DSDB01000639.1 GCA_011057845.1 Phycisphaerales bacterium
GAAGGGAATTGAGTCCTATGAGAAACAGACGCTGCGCCTGACCGACGCTTCTGCGCTCCAGAAGGCCATCCGTGAGGAACACGCCTACCTGACCGCCTGCCTGGCCGAAGTCAACCAGTCCATTAAGGCCCACACACAGTGGTCCGGCGTCCTGCGAACGATCGCCGAGAGCCTTCCGCCATCCGTGCAACTGGACGAACTTCGCGTCGAGCAACGTTTTACCCGTCACAAGGTGCCCAAGCCCAACGACCCCAAGAAGACCGTCACCATCACCCTGCCGGCCCGCACGCTGTATCTGACCGTCAGGGGAAGCGAAGGTCTCGATGGCGACAGGGCCGTCAATACGTTCCGCGAACAACTCTGGCAGTCCGAGGCGATCGGCTCGCGACTCGAGAATATCAAGATCGCCAAGCAGGTCCGCCAGACGGAGGGCGGGCCCGCAACCACCTATGAGATAAGCTGTGTCTTCAAGCCCGAGGGTTGATCCATTCGCCATGAAGTCTCTCCACAGAAAATACGCTGCCGCCGTCGCCATGATCTGGGCCGCATGCCTAGTGCTGGGTCTGTTTGCCTACATGCTGGTCATTTCCCCCCAGCAGAAGGCCAGACGACGCATCGAGCAGCAACTGGCCAAAGACAAGGCCGCGTTCGAATTGGCCGTTGACGCCGCCAAGCCCGAAAACCGCGAGAAGATGAATCGCCAGCTCGAACAGCTCACCGCCCGTCTCGACGACTTCACCGTGCCGGCCTCCGAGGCCGCTTCCTTGACCTTCGATATCTCCCGGCTGGCCCGCGATCACCAACTGCAGGAATTCAGCATCCGGGGCAAGGAGGCCCACGAAAAGACCGCCGAAAGCGCCTCGCTTGTCGCCAACCGGATCGTCGTCAGTTTCAACGGATCATTCACACAGTTCGCCCGGTTCCTCAACGCCCTCGAACGAAACGGCCCCGTCCTTTTCGTGGACACCCTTTCCATCGTCAAGCCGTCCGATCGTTCCGGCGTACAGCGGGCCGAGATGGACATCTCCGCCCTCACGAGGAAGCCCAGGGCCGGCTCCTGATATGAATAGATAAGCCCATACCAGGTCGATACCATGAGAACCATCGCAATCGCAAATCAGAAGGGGGGCTGCGGCAAGACAACCACCGCCGTCAACCTCGCCGCCGCCCTCGCCGAGGTCGGCCAACGCGTATTGCTCATCGACCTTGACCCGCAGGGCCACGCCACGCTGGGTTTCGGCTTCGATCCCGAGTCCATGACGCGCACCATCTACAACGCCATCGCCGGCAACAACGCCGCCCCGGCCGCGGCGCCCATCCACATCATCCACACCATCGCCGCCACCGGCGTGCGGAACCTCAGCCTGATTCCGAGCAATATCCTGTTGTCCGGCGGCGAACTCGAGCTGGCCCGCGTAAGAAACCGCGAATACGTGCTGCGCGATGCGCTCGATTCCATCGCCGACGGCTTTGATCTGTGTCTGATCGACTGTTCGCCCAGTCTGAGCCTGCTGGCCATCAACGCCCTGGTCGCCTCCACGGACGTCATCGTGCCCGTCCAGGCCCACTA
>DSDB01000473.1 GCA_011057845.1 Phycisphaerales bacterium
AGCGATGGGAGCAGTATATCGACAACAACATGGCCCAGTATCAAAAACAGATGTCGCAGGCGCGCCACGCTGTCCTGCAGAAGCAATGCGAAGACCTGTAGACTGGTGTACGGAGGCACAATGATTGAGTTTGGAACGAATCACTGTCAGATAGTTGCCGAGGGGCTGGCCGGTAGAAGGCCCGTGGATGGCGCGGTGCTGGCCTCGGCGGAAGTACTCCGGGAACGGCTCGAACGGCTCCGAAGTCTGGGCGGCTCGTTCGCCGACGTCGAGTTCTCCCCGCAGATGGCGAAGCTCTCGAGGCGACGATCCGCCGTGGCGGTGATGTAGGCCGCCGCGATATCGTGGAATGGACGTCTCCGCCGCTCCGGGAAAGGCCTTGGCGATGGCAATGGACGCCGATGATCCCCAAGTCGAGCACATACCGGTCCTGGCGGAGGCGTTGGCCGAACGGATAGACATGCCTCAGGACGGGGTGATGGTCGATGCGACCATCGGACACGGAGGTCACAGTCTTCTGTTCGGCGAAGGACTCGGCCCGAGCGCGACGCTTGTCGGGCTGGACGTGGACGAAAAGGCCCTCTTACGGGCGGCCGAAAGGCTCAAAGGACTCCTGTGCAAGGTGGTGCTGCTTCGCTGCAACTTCCGTGAAATAGCCGAGCAACTCGATACCGTGGGCATCGGCCCGGCCGATTTCATCCTGGCCGACCTCGGCATCAACAGTGCGCAACTGGCGGATCCGCAGCGGGGCCTCAGTTTCCAGGTGGACATGCCACTGGACATGAGAATTGACAAAAGAATAGAGACGACCGCGGCCGATATAGTCAACGGGGCTGATGAGAAGGCTCTTGCCGATTTGATCTACGAATTCGGGCAGGAGCGGGGCTCTCGACGGATTGCACGCTTCATTGTTCAGCACCGAAAAAGTCAGCCGATAACGACGACCGCACGCCTGGCCTCGATTGTGGCGGCGGCGCTGGCCCGACCGGGCGCCGGATGGCAACGAATCCACCCGGCCACGCGGACCTTTCAGGCCCTGAGGATCGCGGTGAACCACGAACTCGAGAACCTCAAGGCCCTGCTGGACGCAGCCCCACAAAGGCTCAAACCCGGCGGTCAACTGGCCGTCATCAGCTTTCACAGCCTTGAAGACGGCATGGTCAAGGCCGATTTCAAGGCCAACGCGGCCGCCGGCGTGTACGACATATTGACGAAGAAACCCATCGCCCCCGACCGTTGCGAGGCGCAGCGGAACAGACGGGCAAGGAGCGCCAAACTCCGCATTGCGCGGAAACGATAAACCAGTCAGCGAAGCATGGAGTGTCTGGAAGGAGTGCTGTTATGACTTCGGATGCGAAAATCGGGTTGTTGTTGGGTCTGGTCTTCATCTTCATCATTGCGTTCATCATCAACGGGTTGCCGAGCCTGCGTCAGGAGCCCAATGGCAACGAATGGACGATAGACAGGACACAATTTGAAGATCAGCCGCGGGGCCTGGGGGCCATGGAACGCTCGGCCTTCGATACGCTCAGGGATGAGCCGGCCCTGCCGGCCGCGGAACCGGGA
>DSDB01000264.1 GCA_011057845.1 Phycisphaerales bacterium
CTGCTGTTGGTGGCCTGGCCTCACTCCAGGTCAAAGGGCGTATTGTCAACCGGATCGAACCAGCCCAGCCCGGCCGCGGCCGAATCGACGCCGTAGACGTTGTCGCCGGGCATTGGGGCCGGTTCGCGGCTGTCCGTATGGCCGTCGACCCAGCCGATGTTCGCCCGGCCCCTGTGTCGAAAGTGAATCGACGGCGACATGTAGAACCCCGTCATCACGGCCCCCTCGAAGACGGCGAACGGCGGCTCGGCAAAGGAATACTCGATAACGACGCCAGCTTGCCGGCTGATGGCGCTATCGGCGAACATCAGCGTCTCGGCGGGCTTGCGGACCTCGTCGGTTCGTGTGGTGCATTCGTACATCCGCCTCCACCAGCCGGCGGCAGGGAGCGGTTTTTGCCACATGCGGCTGCCGATATACACCATGTTGTAGCCGTAGCCGCCGCAGCCCTTCTCGAAGCTCCCGGCCCAACGGTCGGCGGCGGCGAATTCCACGTTTTCGGCGCAACGCTTGACCTGGCCATCCCCAAGATAACCCGCCAGCGGCCCTTGCGAACTGACGAACGCGGCGTCGCGGGTCGGCCGATACCCGTGCCATCGCCACAAGCCCGCATCATCCCACATATCCCGCGCCGCCGGCACGAATTGACCATCGTGTTCCATTGAGTAGGCGATATTCGCCATGAGCAACTGGCGAAGATTGCCCCGGCAGACGGTCTGACGGGCCTGCGCGCGGGCCACCATCAGGGCGGGCATCAGAATCCCCATGAGCACGGCGGTGATTGCCACGACGACCAGGACTTCCATCAAGGTGAAACCGCCCACGCCGTTCGCTCCTTCACCAAAGCCGCCGCCGATGCGGCGTAACGCAGCATCCCGTCTTTCGCCCACTTGCCGTCGCATCGCCATTGCATCCATACCGTCGAACATCATTTGCCGCCCGCCCATCGCCACGTTTCCTCGCCAAGCCACTGTGCCGCCAGAACCGCCAGGTCGGCCGCGTTGATCTGGAGATCCCTCAGCGGATCGAGATCACAGCGGGCAATCCAGCCGGGCCCGCCAAACCGCGAGCCCCACGCCAAAGAGAACAACGCAAAATCCGCGCTGTCTACGATTCCGTCGAGGTTGATGTCCGCGGAATACGCCTGTTCGTGCAACACCCCTACGGCGTCGAGGTCGAAACCGCCGGAGCCGAATGTGGGCCAGGCATCGTAAACCGAGTGATTGGCCCCATAGTTCTCCCATAGGGGGCCGCTGGCTGGATCGACGTTCAAGATGGCCGCATCCTGGAAATGCCCGCTGCCGGGAATATCCACGATACGCACATAGCGGATGTCATTGACGTCAACGATGGCATCCCGCACAAGAGGCTCATCCGCCAGGTCGGCCAGGTCGAAGGGCGTGCCCGTGCAGACGCCGCCGCCATTGGGGTGCTTGCCCGCCAGGTTGAAGACGTTGCTCAACTCGATGGTTCCGTAGGCCCCGACCGGGCCGGGTGTCAGGCTGACGCTGGGAAATCGGGCAAAATGCACCCCATCGCTGGACACCTCCACGAAGGCC
>DSDB01000421.1 GCA_011057845.1 Phycisphaerales bacterium
GATGCGGAGACGATTCGTCGGATGTACTTCGACAAGGCATTTTCGACGGTCGCATCGGCGGATTGCGGCCAGGTTCGACAAGACACCCGCGCCAATGAAGTGCATGTGGCAAAGGTGCTCGCCATTGCGGCCGTCGATGCCGTCGCCAGGCGGCGGTACAAGGTCGTGTTGGACAGTGTCAACGGGGCGGGCGGGCCTGCCGGCAAGCAATTGCTGGCCGCCCTGGGCTGCGAGGTGGTTGCCGTCAACGATGCGCCGACGGGGTTGTTCGCACATACGCCGGAGCCTATTGAGGCGAATCTCCGCGAGCTGTGCGACGTAGTCACAAGCCACAAGACCGACATCGGGCTGGCCCAGGACCCGGACGCGGACCGTCTGGCGATCGTCGACGAGAACGGACGTTATATCGGGGAGGAGTTCACGCTGGCGCTGGCGGCCAGATACGTGTTCAACAGGCAATCCGGCGGCACGGCGGCGGCGAACCTCTCGACGTCGCGAATGATCGACGATATCGCGGCCGCGGCCGGGGCCACCGTCATCCGTACCCCCGTCGGCGAGGCGAATGTGGCCGAGGCAATGGTCAAGAACCACTGCATCATCGGCGGCGAAGGCAACGGCGGCGTGATTGACCTGCGGGTCGGGCCGGTTCGAGATAGCCTGGTGGGCATGGCCCTGGTCCTGAGCCTCATGGCACAGACAGGCAAGACGGTCGGCCAACTGGCCGACGAAATCGGCGGTTACGTGATGCTCAAGGACAAGTTCCGCGCCGACGGCGATCAGGCAGGGCGAATCCTCGACGCCGCGAAAGAAGCGTTCGCAGAGGCCCGGCTGGACATGACGGACGGCTGTCGATTCGATTTCCCGGACGGCTGGATACACCTTCGCACAAGCAACACCGAGCCGGTCATGCGGTCGATCGTCGAAGCCAGGGGCCGCGACGCGGCACAAGGTTATGCCAAGAGGGTCAATGAGATCCGCGGGCGTGTGACCGGGTAGCGGCCCGGTATCGTACGACAGGCGGTGTTCGATGGGCAAGATCGATCCTAAACAAGCCGACAGGCAAATACGGTTTGTAACCCAGGCCGCGATAGGGGCGAACCTCGCGCTGTTTGCGCTCAAGCTCGTGGTGGGGATCCTGGGGGGCTCGGTGTCGCTGGTGGCCGACGCCATCCACTCGGTCAGCGACCTGGCAACCGATTTTGTGGTGTTGCTGGGCAACTACTTCGGCACGCAGCAGCCGGATCAAAGCCACCCTTATGGGCACGGCAAGATTGAGACATTCGCGGCCATGGTAATAGCCGTCCTGCTGGGGGTGGTCGGCGGCGGAATGGTCTACTACGCAACCCTCGACATGGCCACGGACAAGGTTTCGCGGCCCGGCGGCCTGGTCATCGTCGTGGCCGTGATTTCCGTCGTCGTGAAGGAGTTGCTCTACCGGATCACCCGCAGGACGGCCGTTCGGACACACAGCACGACGCTGTCGGCCAACGCATGGCATCATCGCAGCGACGCTTTCAGTTCGGTGGCGGTGGTCATCGGCGTGGCCGCGATGCA
>DSDB01000550.1 GCA_011057845.1 Phycisphaerales bacterium
CGCAGATCGGCCGCATTCTCAACGCCCTGGAGAAATCCGGCAAAGCGGACAGCACGTACATCTTCTTCACCGCGGACCATGGCCTGGCCGTCGGCCGTCATGGGCTCATGGGCAAGCAGAACCTGTACGACCA
Source organism: Phycisphaerales bacterium (assembly GCA_011057845.1). GTDB lineage: Bacteria > Planctomycetota > Phycisphaerae > Sedimentisphaerales > Anaerobacaceae > UBA2266. The sequence goes on from DSDB01000550.1 coordinate 134, forward strand.
CAGTATCCGTGTCCCCCTCATGGTCAACGGTCCCGGAATCCCAAAGGACAAGCGGATCGACGCGCCTGTCTACCTCCAGGACATCATGCCGACGACCCTGGAACTGGCCGGTGCAGCAGTCCCGGACTACGTACAATTCAAAAGCCTGCTGCCCTTCATTGATGGGCGGCGTGATGAATCCTACGAGGCCATTTACGGCGGCTATCTGGACCTTCAGCGGATGATCCTGTACCGCGGCTTCAAGCTTATGCTGTTCCCGAAAGCGCCGAAGGTCCTTCTGTTCGATCTCAAGAACGACCCGCTTGAGATGAACAACCTTGCCGAGCAGCCCCGGCAGCAGCGGCGGATGCGTCGTCTCTTCGCCAGGTTGCTGGAGCTGCAGCGGCAAGCTGGGGACACGCTCGATCTGGTCGCCGTCTACCCTCAACTGGCCGGAATCTGACACTCATAGAGATCCCCGCGCATGGCCGAGAGCCCTGAAAACCCGACGCAACCGCCACAAGCCCCGCTAGCCGAATTGCTTGTGAGCACGCCCGAGGGTCGTGTCCTGCTGGCCGGTTTGGCGCTGACGCTGGCCTATCTGGTGTGGCTGGCCGCTTGTTTCATCCTCAATCCAGACCACGGCCATATCCTGATCAGCATGACGGCCACCGAGATCGTTTTTGGACGGGCCGCGTGCATGACGCTCGGTTACTCCCTGGGCCTGGGCAATCGGATTGTTATCCCTCTGTGTGTCGCCGTCGAAACCCTGTCCGTGCTGATCGTCTACGGGCTGATTGTCCTGGGCTGCCGACATCTGGTCGTCTTCAAGTGGATGAGAAAGACGCTGGAGATCATCAACGAGGCGGCCCGAAGGCACCAGAACACCATCCAGCGGTACGGGATTATCGGCTTGTTCCTGTTCGTCTGGTTTCCGTTCTGGATGACCGGGCCTGTTATCGGGTGCGTGATCGGATTCCTGCTGGGGCTGCGGACGTGGGTCAACCTCACGGTCGTGCTCAGCGGCACCTATGTCGCCATTGTCGGCTGGGCGCTGTTTCTGCGCCACATCCACGGGCGGCTTGCCCGCTTCAGCCCGTATGGGTCCTTCCTCCTGTTTGTCCTTATCATCCTGCTCGTCCTGGCCGGCCGTTACCTCTACCGGCGCCGCCACAAACTCCCGCCCCGAAATCCCTGACAACGCCCATGAGCACACCGCACGGCAATCCAAGTGATATTCTCATCCTCGGCGCGGGGCCGGCCGGGTTGATGTGCGCCTATCTGGCGGTGGCTCGCGGCAGGCGTGTGCGGCTCATCGACAAGGCCGCCCGCATCGGCGGCAAGCTCCCGCTGACCGGCGGCGGCAAGTGCAACTTCACTAACCGCAACGTTGCGCCGGAGCACTTCATCGGCTCGAATCCGGACTTCGTCCGCTC
>DSDB01000091.1 GCA_011057845.1 Phycisphaerales bacterium
TGTTCCATGGTCGTTTCGCCGCGTCAAACGCGGCCTTCGTATGTCTTCTGTGCCCGGAAGGGCCCCTGTCCTAGAAATTGCCGATCTTCGACCGGATATACTCCATCAATTCCTCCATCGTCGGATCTCGGTTGCCCCACGGATAGTCCGGCTTGGCCGGCTTGGTGGGTTTGGTCCTGGATCTGGGGTCGGCCGCCGTCCCGTCGGGATTGTAAGCCGGCTCGGCCGGTTCGCCGGCGTCCATGCCGTCCATCGATGCGGCCGCATCAGTTCCATCGCCGGAGGCGCCGGCCATCTCCGCCAGGGCCTGCTCCTTTTCGAGAATCTTCTTCAACTGGTCCTTCGTGACGCTCGTGATCCAATGCGTCAGTTCCACTTGGCGGGCGGCGTCGTTGGCGTCGATGTATTCGGCTCCGCTGGTGACCTTGACCCACATCCGCTGGCTGACGGGTTCGGTGAAGTTCTCCACCGTCGTCTGCCAGGTGATATTCGGATAGCGGTCGCTCTGGCCGAAATCCGTGCCCTCCTTGACCGACGAGCCGGCGAGGATTTCCTCCATCTTCTCCCGCGCGACCTCGAGAGCCTGGACCTTCACCCTCGAATCGGCGGCCTCGACCATGCACCGTTTGACCACGACCAGCACCGACGACGTCATCAGGGCCAGGATCATCAGGGCGGTGACCACCTCGATCAGCGTAAACGCGCCGCGCCGCCGGCGCACCGCACCCATCGGGTTGTTCCGGGTTGTCCGTGTCATTCGTCCGTGCTCCGGTTGTTCATCTTGCCTGTCGTCAGAACATGACTTCCTGGGCTTGTTTCGGCGTCAGCACGATGGCGTCGCCCTCGACGAGGGCCACGACGCGGCTGATTCGGTTGATCACGATGGACCAGGGCCGTTCGTCCTTGTCGAGCAGCACGATCTTGCCGCCATACTGCCAGCCGGCCCGGCCGGCGCGGAACTTCGCCCGCGAGTCGTTCGTGAAGTCCCCATCGTCGAACTCCACATACGAGACGATGCAATCGTCGCCGAAACGCCCCTGGGCGATGATTTCTTCTTCGAGCACCTGCGACAGGTCCGGCGTCGTGATCTGCCGCAGCAGGTAGCTCTGCTCCGGTATGTCGATGATCACTTCATAGCGTCGGTCGCTCTGGGAGGCGGCCTCGCCGGCCATCTCCAGCAGCGACACCAGCTTGCGGGTGCGGGCCGCAAAGGTCTTGCCCGCGACCATCTGGACGAGATTCATCGACGGTATCACCAGCAGCAGCCCGATCAGGGCGACCACGACCATCGTCTCGGCCAGTGTGAAGCCGCGTCCGTAGCGGGGCCCGCCGGGCCGCCTGTCAGAGATCGGAGCTGTGCAGGTCCGCATCGTAGCCTTCGCCGCCTTCCTGCCCATCGGCCCCGAAACTGATAATGTCGTATGGAGCGTCCTCGGCGTAGCGCACGTACAAGAACTCGTTGCCCCAGGCGTCCTTGGGCAGGTTCCTCGACTTGATATAGCCGCCCTCGGGCCACTCCTGGACATCCGCGGGCTGCTCCATCAA
>DSDB01000632.1 GCA_011057845.1 Phycisphaerales bacterium
GACAAAGACGGGGTGAAGGAGGCGCTGATCGTATACGTCCAGCCGATTGATGAGCAGGGCGACGTGGTCAAGGCGCCGGGGGCGGTCGAAATCTCGTTGTGGGACCTCTCACAGGAACCGGATGAGGCGAGACTGGGGCAGTGGCGTGTCGGACCGAAGGAATTGCAGAAGCTCTGGTTCTCGACGCTGATGCGAACGAACTACCGGTTGGTCTTCGAAGCGCCGGTCGGGGCGGCAACGGCGGATAAGCCGCTGACCGTCAAGATGACGTTTACGGACTATCTCACCGGCCGGACCCTGACCGACCAGATGGCCATCAATCCGGTTGCGCCGTGAGCCGGTAAGCGGTTACCCTGATGAACAAGAACGTGATCATACCCAAAGACAGAATCGCCGATTTCTGCCGGAGGTATCATGTCCGGCGTCTTTCCGTGTTTGGCTCCGCTCTGAGAGATGATTTCACCATTGATAGCGACGTAGATGTCTTGGTCGAGTTCCAGAAAGGCCGCGAGCCTGGGTTTGCCTTCTTTGATATGCAGGATGAACTCGCGGAGTTGCTGGGCCGGACGGTTGACCTTCAGACGCCGAGTTTCCTGAGCCGGTACTTTCGAGACGAGGTGATGCGACACGCCGAGGTTCAATATGTCCAAGACTGAAGACCTTACTCGCTTGCGTCACATGCTCGATGCCGCGCGCAAAGCGCTCGAGTTCACGCGGAATTGTGATCGTGCGGACCTTGACCGAGACGAGAAACTTGCACTGTCAGTCGTTCGGCTTTTGGAGATCCTCGGCGAAGCAGCCAAGACTGTCTCCGAGCAGTGCCGTGAGCGGCACCCTGAGATCCCGTGGCGGCAGATTGGAGCGGCAAGGAATCGGCTGATCCACGGCTACTTCGACGTGGACCTTGACGTTGTGTGGAACATCGTCTCGGCCGATCTTCCCGTCCTGCTGGCCAGACTGGAGAGAATCCTCTCCGGTGAGTGAGGGCAAGCCGTGTGGCGCCGCCATGAATGGGATACAGTCTTGACGGGGCGGTGGGTTTTCCTGGGTAGGAATCAGCGGACTCCATTCCTTCTTGCGAATCCCTGAGGAGTCTCTATCATACGGTTATGGACGAATTTCGTAACGAGATTATATGCGGCGACTGCGTGGAGGTGCTGAGCAAGGCCGAACAGCCCTTCGCGGACCTGATCTTCGCGGACCCGCCTTTCAATATCGGCTACAAGTACGACCGGTACAACGACAAGAGGGCGCGCCATGACTACCTGGACTGGACGCGGGATTGGATAGCCGCCTGCGTCAAGGTGCTCAAGCCCCACGGATCGTTTTACATCGCCATCGGCGATAAGTACGCCGCCGAGATCAAGATAACGGGCGAGGAACTGGGCCTGAAGCTGCGTAACTGGATCATCTGGCACTACTCGTTCGGGCAGCAGGCGCGGAGCAAGTTCGCCCTGTCTCACACGCACATCTTCTACTTCGTGGTCAACGAGCGGGATTTCATCTTCAATGACGACGCCGTGCGGGTCATCTCCGACCGTCA
>DSDB01000008.1 GCA_011057845.1 Phycisphaerales bacterium
CTTGTCATGCTGGGTGAATCTTGTCATGCTGAGCGAAGCGAAGCATCTCATCCCGTCGACACCCAGACCCTTCGCTTCGCTCAGGGTGACTGCCTTGAGGTAGTTTGACAATCCTGAGATGGTTCGTAAACGTATTCGCCTCTTGCTGCTGGATATTTGTTTTCACAGTGCGATTCTATTGCCCTTGGCCAGCGACAGTTTCTCGGCCTCGACAATTCTCACCGAGTTGCGGGACTGCTCAAGGGTCGTAACCGGCGGAACATCTTCCCCGGTGACGCACTTGAGGAAATGCTCGACCTGCCGGATATATCCATCGCCGCCGCCGACCGCCGGCTGCACGGACTGCCCGCCGACCGGGCAGACCTTGAACATCGGGTCCCGCGTCAGGTCATAGACAATCGTCGCCCCCTCCAGCACGATATTGAAACTCATCTCAAAGCCGAACTGCGGAGCCATGCCCCAGCCGCCCTCGGCCACAACCACCTTGTCGTCGGCATATTCGTACAGCGTCGCGATGTGAATCAGATGCCCGCCCCTGGCCCGCGAACCGCGGCTGCACACGGCCCTGGGCATTCCGAACAGATACTGCACGTAGTCCGTGTCGTGGATGTGCAGGTCCAGCGCCACCCCGCCGCTGCGTTGCTCATCCAGGAACCAGTTGTCCGCGCTCCAGGTCGGCGGCGAGCCCAGCCGCCGGAAACTGGCCGCCAGCACCCGGCCGTACTGCCCGCCGGCCACGATCTCCCTGGTCTTGGCGTACTCCGGCCAGAACCGCACGCAGTGCCCGATCTGCAGGACCTTGCCCGCATCCTCGGCCGCGGCCATCATGGCATCACAGTCGGCCGTGCTCAGCGCCATGGGTTTTTCGCACAGTATGTGCACGCCGGCCGCCAGCGCCCGCGTGGCGAACGGCCGATGCAGGTACGTCGGCAGCGTCAGCGATATGGCGTCCACCGCTCCGTCAGCCAGCATCGCATCGAAATCGCCGTACAGATTGAAGCTGTCGAAATCGATCGCCTCGGCCGCCCCGTCAATATTGCCCACCGCCTTCTGCGAATCGGCCACGATATTCGGATTGGCGTCGCAGACCGCCGCCACCTCGGCCCCGGCCATCCCCTTCCACACCCGATAGTGCATCCGCCCCATGAACCCGAATCCAACAATCCCAACCTTCAACATGTCCTGCTCCTTCACATCAAAACCGCCACCCCGCGCCTGTTGTCATACCGAACCCACTTGCCATGCCAGACCCACTTGTCATACCGAGCCCGCTTGTCAGGCGGAGCCCACTTGTCATGCTGACCCCGGTTGTCATGCTGAGCGAAGCGAAGCATCTGGGCCTCGAACAAGACAAGGCCCTCGTTCGCCGTCAGCCGTCGCGCTGACACGACTTGGCCGAAGCCGCCGGCGCCGCCCGCGGATTCTAACACCCCACCCCCACCCCCCTCAATCCTTTTCCCAGATTCCCCCACAAAGCAAGCGGGGCCCGCAAAGCGCGGGCCCCGTCCATATTGCCACAATACAGCGCTGTGCCGGTTAC
>DSDB01000446.1 GCA_011057845.1 Phycisphaerales bacterium
GGCTTCGCTGAGCCGTTTGAAGATCAGCTCGCTGAAGTACCGGTTCTCCGGCGAGTGCGTCGAATAGTAATTGTCGAATTCCACGGCAAACCGGTCGAAATCGGTCTTGTGCCGGGCGTGCATCCGCTCGATCATGACCTCCGGCTCGATTCCGGCCGCCCGCGCGCTCAACATGATGGGCGTGCCGTGCGTATCGTCGGCGCAGAAGTATAAGCACTGGTTGCCGCGGAGCTTCTGAAAACGCACCCAGATGTCCGTCTGGACATACTCGACCAGATGCCCGATGTGGATAGGCCCGTTGGCGTAGGGCAGGGCCGATGTCACGACAATCCTGCGGCTCATGAAGTCCCCCCCGAACCACCGGGCGGATTCTGCCGGCCGCCGCCACCCTGGCCGCCGCCGGGCCGCCGGTTGTCACGTCGGCCGCGCCTGCGGCCGCGCCCGGACCGACCCCGGCGACCGCCCCCATCCCTGCCTCGCCCGCCGCCCCGCCGGTCGCCGTCACCTTCACGCCGGTCGCCGCCGATCCGGCGATCCTCCGTGGCGGGGGGTGGGTCCACGTCCTGCCCGCCGCCGGAACTGCCATCTTCGCCGGCAGCGCCCCTCTCCGGACGCTCCGGGACGGATTCCTCCTGCTGGGCCGTGTCATCCCAGCCCTCGGCCTCGTCACAGGGATTATCCATCTCGTCGTCCAACTCATCCTCGTCCCGCTCAAAGCCTTCATCCGCGCCCCGACGCCCATCTTGCCGACGGCGATCTCCCTGACGCCGATCTGCCGGGGCATCCTTGGTGCGGCGATCCGGCTCCCGCGATCGGTCCCGTTCATGAGACTCCCCGCCCGGGCCAAGGATGTCCAGTTCTTCAAGCGGCACGGCCTCGCGGTCGCCGCCTTCATACTCGACTAGGATCAGTTGGGTCAATATCTGCCCGCTGACAACACGGCCTTCGCCTCGCTCCGTGCGTACAGGCGTATTCTTGCGGGGCAGGCGCTTCTTCAACTCCATATACGTGGCGTCCTCATACCGCAGGCAACACTTCAGCCGTCCGCAGTACCCGGAAATCTTCGCCGGGTCCAATGTCGCCTTCTGCATCTTCGCCATGCGCATATTCACCGGTTTGAGCGCCTTGAGGAACCGCTGGCAACAGCACGGCTGGCCGCAACTCTCCAGGTCCCCCAGCAGCTTGGCCTCATCGCGGGCCCCGATCTGCCGCATCTCGACGCGAGTTTGGTATTCCTGCGCCATCTTCTTGACCAGCTCACGAAAATCGACACGCCCGTCGGCCATGAAATAGAACACGACGCGTTCACCGCCGAAGATATGCTCGGCGTCAACGATCTTCATAGGCAGGTCCAATTCCCTGGCGAACCGCCGGCACGCCTCCAATTCTTCGCCCGCAAGCTTCCGCAGGTGGCGCTCCTCGCCCAGGTCTTCAGGCGTGGCGAACCTCACGAACTTGCCTGCGATCTCCTGCGAGTACTCAATCTCGCTACGGTCGAAGTACTCCTTGATTTGCCCTGGCGTGTACTTACACTGCCC
>DSDB01000095.1 GCA_011057845.1 Phycisphaerales bacterium
AGTACTTCGGGTGGTCGGTGTGGCCGCAGGGGTAGCCGTTGTTGTTGCCGATGACATAGTAATTGTGCTTGAAGATCTCCTCCTCGGCTTTGTCCTCGGCTACGGTAGTCACATGGCCGTCGAGCCAGAGGCAATTGAGCCTTCCGCCGGTTTCAAACTCAGCCGAACGGTTCCTGACGGCATGCCTGAAGATCCCCCGGTAGTAACTGCTTCGCTCGCCTCCGGCGCGATAGTGGGAGAAATTGCGATTGGTGCCGCCGTAGGCGAAGAGCATGTCATTGGCGTTTTCGATTCTCGGCTCCATGTGGTCATGGGCAACGATGATCTCGGAATGGCGGGGGATGACGCTGCCTTTCTCGTAGCTGAGCCAGCCGTTCATGGAGTAGGCCGATCGGCTCATATCACCGCCGTAAAGCGAATCCTGGGCAAGCAGTTGCGAGAAATTGAGGAAGCTGGGGCAGGCGAAGAGGTCCGCCTCCTTGATAAGGTGATAATAGATGACGCCCCAATAGGCCATGCTGTCGGTCGAGCGGTATAGTGTCTGAGTGGTCAGTTGAGTGCCTGCGGGACACCACAGATGGCCGTTCGTCGCGCTGTGGTGCGTATGGAAGTCGGGCATGCGGTCGTCGTTGTCCTGGAGGTACATGACGATGGCCAGACCGATATTCTTGAGGTTTCCTCGGCAGCACACTTCTCTGGCCTGCTCGCGGACCCTCTGGAGGGCGGGCATGAGGATGGCCATGAGGACGGCGATGATGGCGATGACGACGAGCAGTTCGATCAATGTAAAGGCTTTGTTCTTCTGCATTTGCTGCTACCCCTTCACTTGCCCCCGTATGGAAAAAAGGCACGACGATCCACCCTTGTGTCGTCGTCTACGTAACACCGTCCACGGGTCGGGCCCGGACCTGGCGTCGCGGCCCGAAATGAGGAAAACCAGGGGCTTTGCGAAACCTGCAACCTGACCGCAGTTATACTATTATAGCCGAGGCTCCAAGCCGGGTCAAGCGTTTTGGGCCGATAATTCCTATGGGTGAACGGTCCATATCAGCATTTTTTCCGGGCGTCGGCGGACGCGCGGGGCGTGCCGTCAAATTTGCTTGAAATCCGGCGTTGCGGACGTTATCCTGCGCGCACCGTCCGGCCGGAATGGCGCCTCGGCCGGGCCGGACACCCGCCAACGTAGCTCAACGGTAGAGCTCTGGTTTTGTAAACCAGGGGTTGTCGGTTCGAATCCGACCGTTGGCTTTGTCTAAGGCATGATGCCCAAAGCCCGCGGGCTGTTCCCACAAGCGGTGGGAAAAAGGCCTTTGCGGGGGCAAGAGGGGGCATGAGAAGGTATAAGAAGGGTCTTCGGCCTTCGACGGGCTCGCGGCCGGTCAGACGGCCACGACCTGCTTGACCTGGGGGACCTTCTCCTTGAGGATTCGCTCGATGCCGTTTTTCATGGTCATGGTCGCGCCCGGGCAGCCCTGGCAGGCGCCCTGGAGGCGGACGCGGACGGTGTTGTCGGCGTCGATGCCGACCA
>DSDB01000039.1 GCA_011057845.1 Phycisphaerales bacterium
AAGTTCGTCCTTGTTAATGTCCGGCCGGACGCGGCCCACCATATCCGTATCGACGCCGCCGGGACAGATGACATGAACACGGACACTGCTGCCGCGGAGTTCCTCAGCCAGCGCAATGCTCATACCCCGCAGGGCGTGCTTCGACGCGGTGTAAGCGCTCTGCAGCGCATAACCTTTGACCCCGACGACGGACGAGATATTGATGATCCGCCCTCGCGGGGCCCTTTTCAGTACTGGCAGGACCTGGCGACAGAGAATAAACGGCCCCCTGGCATTGACGGCCATGCAGCGGTCCCAATCCTCTGTCCGGGTCTCCTGGAGCTTGGCCGAGTGCGTGATGCCGGCGTTATTGACAAGGATGTCAATCCGGCCAAACCGCTCGACCACTGAGCGGACCATATCGCATAAGCCGCCCTCGTCGGCCATGTCCGCCGGCGCTACCATAGCGATCCCCCCTGCCGCGGCCACCTCATCGCCCGTGCGGCCCAGGGCCGCCAAATCGCGGCCGACCAGCGCCACCGCAGCTTGTTCAGCGGCCAGCGCGCAGGCAATGGCCCGGCCGATTCCCCGGCTTGCGCCCGTTACAATGGCTAGCTGTCCCCGTAGTCGATCGCCCAATGCCACCCCCCTACCGCCGACCCGAAGGGTATGTGGTTCGCCCGCCCGTCCGTCCGCCGGTGGTGTTCGTACGGCGCGTCGCGGCCCGCCCGGCGGCATCACCGGCCTGGTTTCTCTCGGCGAGGAGCTTGCGCTGCTGGAGCACGACCTCTCTGGCCAGCCGCTCGTACCTGCCCTGACGCTCAAGCAGCAGCGCGTCAATGGCGGCGGCCGTCCGCTTGGCCCCATCGGCCTCGGCGACCTTCTTGAGCACCTGCAATTCCGTAACGGACTGGGTGTGCATGGCCCGGACCTCGCTGAGACGCGGGTCCTGGTCCTCTCTGTAGGACAGCCACTGGCGGACCTCGGCGCGGCTGCGCATGGCCAGTTCCGTCAGGACCTTCTCCAACTCCGGATACGACCGGATGGCGGCCTTAACAATATTGGGATCGGCGAAGAACGGCTCCTTTTCAAGCAGCATCGACGGCATGTCTTCATCGATCGCGGTCTCGTCAACGCCCTGCTGCGCGGGGCCTGTTCCATCGTTTGACTGCACGCCGCCGTACCCGGCGTAGGGGTCGCCATAGGCCCCGGCTATGCCTGGCGGCGGACTGTAACCCGCCGGCGACAGCACCGCCAGACTACCGGCCAACACGATCCCCGACACAATCATTCCTGCCCATGACAGCTTCATACACATGTCCTCCCAGGCGCAGTCGCCTGCGCCAATAATAAATCCGTGGTACTATACATCGTCGGTCAACGCGACACCAAGGCGCTCGGCGATTCCTTCGAATTCGTCGAGCGAGTAGAATTCTATCACAATTCGTCCGCGTCTACCCCCCTTTCGTGTCTCAATCGACACCTTGGTGCCCAGGGTGCTGCTCAGACGCTGCTCGAGGTCGATGATGTGGGCGGCCTTCTCGG
>DSDB01000380.1 GCA_011057845.1 Phycisphaerales bacterium
CATCTCGTGGGGATCGAATTGGAGCCGGTGTTCATCGCCAAGGGCTGTCCTGCCGCCCGTTCGGGCATCGAGCATCGACCATGCCCCGTCGGTCGAGACGGTTACGCCCGCGTCCAGCAGACTTTCACCCTCGTTGAAGAGCAGGTAGCAGTCCAGGCCGTCCTTGACCATGTGCCTGACACGGATATCCCGCGTCGCGGGCTCAATCCGCACGTCCGGCTCAACCCGTTCGTCGATCCGCCGCAGAAGGGCCTGCTCGTCCGTCCGCCCATCCCATCGGATAACCCGCTTGCCCGCCTCCAGCCTGTCCAGCGCCTCTTTCGCCTGCGAGGGCGGTTCATCTTCGACAATCAGGGCCTTGTAGTGCATCCCGGCAATCTCAATACCGTCCGGTGAGACCGTGGCATCCTCCCACAGGTGGCGTGCTTCGAGGTAGTTGAAATCGCGTTGATGTTCGAAGCACACCTTGGCCGCCCGCCACGGCAGGTAGTCGTTTCGCCCCAGGATCGCAATGGAGCAGACATGCCGCGCATCGGCGTTCAGTTGGCACAATCGGCTGCACGCATCGGCATAGGGTTTGTATTGGTCCCACCAGAGGCTGTTGGGCCCGACGTCCGGCGGCCTCTCGTCAATGCGCGGCCCGCGTATGGAGTAGTAGAATGCGTGCGGGTAGAGCATATTGCAGCCCCGCACGATTAGCCAGTACGTCAGCCACTGCATCTCGTCGAATGTGAAATTGTGCCCATAGGCCCCGCAGAACTCATTGCTGTTGCGCCGCCGACCGAGGTGAACCATGGCGGACGAAGCGCACTTGGCCTGCGTCGATTGGGCGCCTTCGAGCGCACTGGCCTTGCCCGGCTCGATATACCGCCAGACGATATCCTGCCCCGGTATCTGGAAGTGGCGAAGCTGACCGATGGCGTCCGGCGCCGCGGGGTGGCCCGTCAAGGCCACGCCGTGCTCCCGGCACCAGTTGGACAACTGTGCGTAGAGCGTTTCCTCCAGCCGTGCCTCGATGGCCCGGTTGTAGTCCGCCCGGTACCTCGCGGCATCCGGTTCATCCGCATGCCACAACGCCGGCAGGTGCGGCGTGAAGTCATAGCCGAGGAAGGCGTTGACGTGCTCGAGAATTCCCGTCGTTGCGGGGATGGCTCCGCGCTGTGCCCCTCTGGCCAGGATCGATGGTTCATCGGTGAATACCGCCTTGATCGTCTTGCCGAAGTGCTCGCTGAAGGCGTCGTAGAACCGCTGATAGACCAGACGAATGAAGCACTGGACGGCCTGCGGATTGAGGATATCGGCGGCAGGGGGGGTGTTCTCCGGCACTTCGCGGCGGTCGTCGCGGCGGGGCGGGTCATCCTGCAAAAAATGCAGACCCCGGATATAAGACCGGCCCTCAGCCATCGCCCGATCCACGATGGCCAGGCGGTGTCCGTTGGTCTTTCGCTTGACTATGGCCACCAGGTTCTGCCCCGCGCTGAGCACAGGCACACGGTCATCGCCGATCCTCACGCCCGC
>DSDB01000619.1 GCA_011057845.1 Phycisphaerales bacterium
CCTGACCGTCGAATCGGCCATTACCTTCCCCTCATGGATCGTCGATGACGACGCCCAGCGGGCCAGGGGCGTCGAGCAGATCAAGCAGGAGATGGACCTGCTCGCCCGCATCGGCGGCAAGCGTATCGCCGCCCCACCGGCCGGGATTAATCGCGGCCAGATCGTGGATCTGGCTGCGGCGGCGCATCGCTATCGTGCGATCCTGGAGATTGGCGATGCCTCGGGTGTGACGCCGGAACTGGAGATATGGGGCGGCTCGACGACACTGCATCTGCTGGGCCAGGCGATGTACGTGGTGATCGAATCGGGGCATCCCAAGGGGTGCCTGCTGCCGGACGTCTACCATATCTACAAAGGTGGCGGCAGCCACACAGGCCTGCGGCATATCAGCGCCGGCTGCATCCAGGTCCTGCACATGAACGACTACCCGGCGGACCCGCCGCGGGAGCGTATCGGCGACGGCGACCGCGTCATGCCGGGCGACGGGATCGCGCCTACGACCCAGATCCTGCGGGATATGCTGGACAACCACAGCCGGGCCGTGCTGTCGCTGGAGCTGTTCAGCCGCACCTACTGGGAGCGGCCGGCACTGGACGTCGCCAAGGAAGGCCTTGCCAAGATGAAAGCCGAAGTCGCCAAGGCCATCGCGGCCGGGTGATCGGCAACACTTATTTCCCCTCCGCGGAAGGAGAACAAAGTGAAGCGTACACAATGGATGGCGGTTCTGGGGGCGGTGGTGGTCTGCGCGTATGTCTACTACGGCGGCGGGATTCGAGCGGCCGCGGTCTTCGACCCCTTACAGAGGCACCCCTTGCCGGGGTTCGCGGACCTCAACGAAATCACGGTGCGGGTCGTTCGGACCCAGTCGGACGCCCGGGCCGTCGATACCGCTACGTTGTCGGCGGACGTATCCCGCAAGCTCGCGGCCATCGGGCTGAGTGTGGTCAAACCCGGTTCCGGGGCGGTCCTGCCCGAACTGCTGGTTCAAATCCGGACGCTGGAGGTTCCCGACTCGAACCACGCCGCGTACCACGTGCAGACGGACCTGGTGCGGCCTGTCGTCACGCTCCAGCGGCCCGGCGAGCGGTTCATGGCGTCGGTCCCGGTTGACTCGCAGACGCTGTTGGCCGCCAGGGGTGATCTGGAGCAGCGCATCGAGGCCACCGTCGGCGCTCAAGTGCAGAAGTTCATCAATACCCTCAAGGTAGCCCGTGAAACGGCCGGCCAACCCGCCACAGCGCCAACGGTCGAGCCATCGCCCGCAACGGCGGGGCCCACGGCCGCGACCGCGGCCTTTGTCGCATCGAAGAACTCCGACCTGTTCCACAAGCCCACATGCCGCTCGGCCAGGCGGATTTCGCCGGAGAACGTCGTCCACTACGCCACCCGCGATCAGGCCATCGCCGCGGGCAAGCGCCCCTGCACTATCTGCAAGCCGTAGCTGTACGCGGCCTGGGGCTTTACCGACGTCGGGCCGCGTGGTAGGATGTGTCTGCCTGAAATTC
>DSDB01000501.1 GCA_011057845.1 Phycisphaerales bacterium
GAAAACCAACTCGACCCACGTCTACCTCGACGTCCGCCACCTCGACAAACAGCACGTCGCCCGGCGTTTCCCGGTCATCACCGAGCTGTGCGAGAGCTTCAGCATCGACCCGGGCAAGGACCTCATCCCGGTCCGCCCCAGCGCCCACTACATGGTCGGCGGCGTCCGCACCGACGCCCGCGGCCGCACGAATGTTCCGTGTCTCTACGCCTGCGGCGAAGTCGCCTCCACGGGCCTGCACGGGGCCAACCGCCTCGGCAGCAACTCCCTGCTCGAGGGCCTCGTCTTCGGGCGAATCACCGGCCGGGCCGTCGCCGAGCAGGCCGCCGAAAACCACATCCACCGCCCCCGAATCTCCTACGAGATACCGCCCTCCGACCGCACGCATCTTGACGCCGCCGACGTGCGAAACAGCCTCCGCGCCCTGATGTGGCGCAACGTCGGCATCACCCGCACCGACAAGCCTCTTGCCGAGGCCCAGGAGATCATCCGTTTCTGGCAACGCTATGTCATGGACAAGGTCTTCGACTGCCCCGTCGGCTGGGAATGCCAGAACATGCTCACCGTCAGTCTCCTGACCGCCGCCGCCGCCCAGACCCGCCGGGAAAGCCGCGGCACCCATTTCCGCGGCGACCACCCGGACACCAACGACGCCGAGTTCAACAAGCACATGGAGGTCTCAACCTCCGGCGCCTGAAGTATCTCGTTGGCGTATGCCGCCCTTGTTCAGGGCGATATCGTCAGGCCGCATACTCATCGACGACCTCCTCAGGACCTGCGAGGCATAAATGAGATTGCGCGACGAAAGCATGCCCAGATCCACCGTGCGCCCGGCCGCCAGGCTGAACTTCGCCGACAACTCCAGAATATCGACCGGTGAAAAGCCCCGCCCGGCGACCGGGAGGATGGCTATGTCCACGTCACTGTCCGCCCGCATGCGCCCCTCGGCCGCGCTGCCCAGCACATACGCCGACACGATGCGGGCATCCCCCTGCAACACCTGTTCTATCGAAGACAGATCAACCCTCATGATTCCCGAACCTACCCTGTATATTTAAGCCGTCAAGTTAAAAATGCAAGGCGGCTTTTGGGCTCCCGGTCATCACCGAGTTATGCGAGGGCTTCAGCGTCCGCTGATGGGTGTGATCCGTGTCGCAATCGCCTGATATGCCTGTTGCCAGGTCGTGGTCTCGGCCAAGCTCCAGGCCCGCGCCGTCCCGGCCGCCAGGGCCGGCGCCAGCGCCTCGGCGGGCGTTTTGCCGGCGGCCACCGCGTCGAGAAATCCCGCCAGGAAGTAATCGCCGCAGCCGACCGTGTAGGCCGCCTTGCGCCGCCCGACCACGCGGCCCTGCCATACCCCGTCCCGCGTCACGAGGACCGCCCCACCGGCCCCGCGAGTGACCAGCACCACCTCCACGTTCTCCAGCAGCCCCGCGGCGGCCTTGGCTAACGGTGCCGCCCGGTCGGCCAGGTCTTGCCCCACCAGCTCGCACAGCTCCGCCAC
>DSDB01000602.1 GCA_011057845.1 Phycisphaerales bacterium
GCGCTGCCTCGGTGGTCTGAAGTTCGACCACGCGGGCACTGAGGCGGCGATAGACTTGCGACCAGGCGGCCAGCAGCGCAATGGCCGCAAAAGCCGTCATGATTTCGTCCCGGTACCGTACAGCGTGAGACGCTTGTTCCATCGCCGTGCCGGCGGCGGCGTTGCGCCCGACGAAATGGTTGGCTGCCAGGAGTGCGAATATGAAGACGGTCAGGGCAATGGCCCCGGCGAATGCTCGCATCGGCAGCGGTGATCCGGGAAGAGACTCACCCGGCAAAGGCGGGCGCCCGCCGGTGTTGCGTTTTTCCTTTCGCTTGCTCATAGTCTATCCAGGCCGATAACAGGACCCGGCCGCGGGCATCCCATGACGAAGGGCTTGCCGCGTTGGGTATCGCTCGGACGGCTCTCCGACAGGAGGGTATATCGACGAATACCCCCCTCTTCATGAAGGCGTATTGAGCACAAGTCGCAGGGCAACCAGCCGAAGGCTGATTTCGGGTGGAATTAGACCGGTGCAGAGGGGCGCGCCGCGTCTGCCCAAAAGGTTATCGGGCGTCGTACGCGCCGATCCACCTCAGCTTCGATTGCGGTAGAGGCTGGGGTCCACCACGCCGGCCATGCGCCGGACATCCAGCCGGCCGCCCAGAAAGGTGTTCAACGCCTCACACAACGGCACCGGGTCGGCGATCATCTCGTGATATTGAACGTCCATGACAGAGAAGTGCGGCTGCGACTGAAGCCAGTCGTCCACCTTGTCCAGCTCGCGGCGGAACAGGGCCGCCATTTGTTCAGGTGTTGCGTTGCCGCCCTGACGGCCGGCTCGCTGGAGCATTTTGTCCTGCGAGGCCAGGACCTCGTCCATGTGGCGCCGCATGAACACGACGCGGTACTCGAAACCTCCGGGCAGATCGTACAGGAGGCGGTAGACCATCTTCACGACCTTGCCACAGGCGGTCGGTACCCAGGAAGGGTCTTCCCTGGTCTTCTTGACCGGTTCGAATTCGTAGTAGCCCTTGGGGTTGTCCTCGTCGCGGGTGCGGATGTTGTCCGTGACCGCGGGCAGACCCCCGGCGTCGAGCATCTGCATCATCATCGAGGTGCCGCTCCTGGGCAGACCCGATACGACGGTAATAAAGTCATGGTCCATATTCAATCACCCCGCGGAGGGGGTCCTCATGTTCAATGCCATTGCCCGGCGGCCGGCCACGCCGTCCGGGTCGCGGTCGACCGCAGAGCCGGGAGTTTAACAGACACGCAGCCCGTCGGCAAGGCCGGGAGGATGAGGATGCCGTTTCTCTGCCGGCCAAGGCTCAAACCCGTTGGCAATCAGCCCGCCAGCAGGCCCCGGACCAGTATCTTGATCCCGATGGCGATCAGGATGCAGCCGCCAATGGCCTCCAGCTTGATCTCGAAGAAATGCCCGAACCGCTTGCCGATACCGGCTCCAAGGAACGACAACACAAATGTGACGGCGCCTATGACGGTGACCGCCAGGATGACCGA